>JAIRNJ010000042.1 GCA_031258115.1 Treponema sp.
GCGGGCGGCAATCAAAGTCTCGATCAGTTCGCCCAGGGACCGGTTCAGACCGCCGACATTCCCGGTTACCCGTTCAACGGTTTTTTTCAGGTCTTCCATTTCCCTGGCATTCTTCTCTAACTGTTGATCAGTTTTTTTCATCTGCCTGTCGGTTTCTTTCTGCCGTTCGGCGGTTTCTTTCTGCCGTTCGGCGGTTTCTTTCAGCGTAGCCCAAATCTCATCGGCTGCGGCTTTCCATTCCGGTACAAGTTGTGTTGTCGCCATAGTAACCTCTGCCCTAACCATACGCTGTTTCCGGCCCCTTGTAAAGGTACTGTGCTTGCAGTTTCTCTCCAAGGACGCGTATACTGTAACAATGTTTGACGACTGCATCATCATGGCCGGCGGCGAGGGTACCAGGCTCTGGCCGGCTTCCAACTCAAAAAAACAGAAACAGTTTTTAAGCGCAGGGGGATCTGTTTCCGCTGCCTCTTCCTCCGGGGGGAAGGGCAGTTTCTTCGGCGCTGCTCTGGAAAGGGCCTTTGCCTCTACGGGCAGAGACGGAAGGGTGATCATCATCGCCGGGGGGAGCCACATTGAATCCGTGATTGAAGTCGCCATGGCCTTTGATGACGCACAACGGCGGCGGATGATCCTTATCCGTGAAAGCGAGGCAAAAAATACGGCCCCGGCGATTCTTGCCGGCGTCCTCTATTCCGGTTTGAGTACGGGGGGGGCACATCCTGAGCGAAGCATACTGGTACTCACGAGCGACCACATCATCGGCCCCCTGCCGGTTTTTGCGGAAGACGCCGCAGCAGCTTCGGTCTTTGCCGCGAAGGGGAAACTGGTTGTTTTCGGCATCTCTCCTTCCCGGCCCGAAACCGGTTACGGCTACATCGAAACCGCAGGGACGCTTGCTTCTCAGATGCCTGCCTCTCCGGAGGCTGCGGCTTTTAATGTCGCCTCCTTCCGGGAGAAGCCCGGCAGGGCGGAGGCGGAAGATTTCTGCGCGGCGGGAAACTTCTACTGGAACTCGGGTATGTTCGGCTTTTCCGCGGAAGGCATACTGGAAGAGTACCGCATCAATGCCCCCCTTCTCTACGAAGCCTTCAAAGATCTTAAGGCTCCCAATGACGGCGACTATGAAAACTTCAGGGGTTTGAGGCTTCTCTCCCAATGGCAGGGTCTTGCGGAAGCCTACCGCAGGGTTCAGGGCATATCCTTTGACTATGCCATTGCCGAAAAAGCCCAAAACACGGTGATGATCCGTTCCCGTTTTGACTGGAAGGATGTGGGTAACTGGGACGAATACGCTGCTCTGCCGGAAGCGCAGAAAGCTGCCGGAAATGAAGTTTTTTCCGTATATTCAAAAAACTGCTTTGTTGACAGCGAAATTCCTGTCGCGCTGGCAGGTGTGGAGGATCTCATCGTGGTAGTCCGAAACGGGGCGCTGCTGATAGTCAGGAAGGGCAGAACCCAGTATGTGAAGGATGTTGTAGAGGAGATTAAAAAGGCAGGGAGAACGGATATTTTGTAAGGTCTTTCAGAAAGGCAGAATTGTGTTATAGTTAAAATAACAACATATTATTGAGTGAGGAAAACATGGTTATTTTAACGCTGAATTGCGGGTCATCTTCGGCAAAGTATCAGGTCTATGACTGGGACAATAAGGATGTATTGGCGGCCGGAGTGGTAGAAAAGGTTACTTTTCCCGGTTCTTTTATCAACCACGAGGCCAAGGGCAAGGCGAAATATACCGTAGAAAGGGACTGTCCAACCCATACCGATGCGGTGGATCTTATCATCAAAATTCTTACAGACAAGGAATACGGGGTCATCTCCGACATGAGCGTGATCAAGGCTGTCGGACACCGGGTTCTCCACGGCGGGGACAAGTTTACCAAGAGTGTCATCGTGGACGATGCGGCGATGGCGGCCTTCAACGAGGTGAAGGATCTGGGGCCCCTGCACAATCCGGCGAACATCATGGGGATTGAGGCTGCAAAGAAGGTGCTTCCCGGAGTTCCTCACTGTGCGGTAATGGATACGGCCTGGCATCAGACCATGCCTCCCAAGGCTTTTTTATACGCGGTTCCCTACGACTGGTATGAAAACTATTCTGTCCGCCGTTACGGTTTCCACGGAACTTCCTTCCTCTATACCGCGAAACGGGCCGCGGTGCTTCTGGGTAAAGATCCCTTCAAGACAAACCTCATCATCTGCCACCTGGGTAACGGTTCTTCGGTTGATGCGGTGAAGGACGGCTGTTCCTTCGACACCTCCATGGGCATCACTCCGCTGGAGGGGCTTGTCATGGGTACCCGGTCGGGGGACGCCGACGTGGCCATGCCCTTCTATGTTATGCGGAAAACCGGTATGAATCCCGGAGAGATGGAAAACGCCCTGAACAAAAAGTCGGGCCTTCTGGGGATTACCGGGCAGTACAATGACAGGCGGGATATTCAGGCGGCTGTCCTTAAAGGGGACAAACGTGCCGAACTGGCTCAGGACATGGAAGCCCACCGGGTAAAGAAGTACATCGGCGCTTATAATGCCGTACTCGGCAGAGTCGACGCGCTGGTCTTTACCGCGGGTGTGGGAGAATTTGCCTTCTTCATGCGGAAGAAGATTCTCGACGGTCTTGAAGGCATCGGCATCGTATACGATCCGGAAAAGAATGAACTTTCCCACACGCGGAACGCGGAAACCTGTATCAGTAAGGCTGAATCAAAGATACCCATCTACATCATTCCTACCGATGAAGAGCTTGTAATGACCGAAGACGCATTTGCACTGATGAAGGGCAGCTACGATGTGCATACAAATTTTACCTACAGTTTCCAGAGCAGGGATTATGTAAACAAGGACCGGGCCGCGGGTCTCAAGAGAGACCTTGAAAAACTGCCGGAACTGGCCGGTATTCTTGCCCTGCCCAAATAAGAGTCCATGCGGATTGTTGAAGCCGCCCTTGTCGGCGAAACGGTAAGGCGGCTTTGTATCGAAGCCAACAGGATACTGCCTCCCGGCCTGCGTAAGGCTATCAAAGCTTCCCGCGAAAAGGAAGACAATCCCCTGGCCCGGGAAGTTCTTGACAGTATCATTGAAAACTACGAACTAGCCGAAAGGGAGGCTCTTCCCGTCTGCCAGGATACGGGAATGGCCTGTGTGTTTCTGGAAACCGGTACGGAAGTCCATATTGCAGGTGACATAAACGCTGCAATAAACCGGGGGGTAAGCGCAGGCTATACCGGGGGCTTTCTCCGTTCTTCCGTTGTTGCAGATCCCCTGTTTTCCCGGAAAAACACAGGCGACAATACTCCTGCGATGATCTATACCGAATTTGTTCCCGGTGACAGGGTTACTGTTACTGTTGCCCCCAAGGGTTTCGGCAGCGAAAACATGAGCCGTATAGCCATGCTCAGTCCTTCCGACGGGGAAGAGGGCATCGCCGGCTTTGTGCTAAAAACAGTGAAAGAGGCGGGGCCAAACCCCTGTCCGCCAATCGTGCTTGGCCTGGGCATTGGGGGGAATTTTGACAAGGCCGCCCTCCTGTCCAAAAAAGCCCTGCTGAGACCCCCGGGGGAGTTTAACAGCGATCCCCGCTATGCGGAACTTGAAAAACGGCTTCTGGAAAAGATAAACAGCCTTGGCATAGGGCCTGCGGGCTATGGAGGCCGCAGTACCGCTCTCTTCGTGGCAGTAGAAACACTGCCGACCCATATCGCAGGTCTCCCCTGCGCGGTGAACATCAGCTGCCATGTATGCAGACACGCCAGGGAGATACTGTAACGGAAATGGAAACACGCCGGGTAAAAAACATTGAACTTCCCCTGAGCCGGGAAAAAGCGGCCGCCCTCAAAGCCGGGGATCAGGCGCTGCTTTCCGGTATCGTCTATACCGCACGGGACGCGGCGCACCGGAGGCTGATCGGCCTTCTTGATGAAGGAAGTCCCCTGCCCTTCCCCCTTAAGGATTCCTGCATCTACTACACGGGCCCTACGCCGCCGCCTCCCGGAAGGGTGATTGGCTCGGCAGGGCCCACGACAAGCTACCGCATGGATGCCTACACTCCCCGCCTGCTGCGTCTGGGACTCCGGGCCATGATCGGCAAGGGGAGGCGTTCTGAAGAGCTGATCGCCGTGATAAGGGAAACCGGGGCGATTTACTTCGGAGCCGTAGGCGGCGCAGGCGCTCTTCTTGCAAGCCGCATCAAGACTGTTGAAATAATCGCCTTTGAGGATCTGGGAACCGAGGCGATCCGGCGTCTTACCGTGGAGGACTTCCCCGTTACCGTCCTTATCGACAGCCGGGGAAAGAACCTCTACGAAGAAAGAAAAAACCAGAGCCTGTCCATAAAGTAAGCGGCTTTACGGACAGACACGGACTAAATCCGCGCGACACCGCTTGTACAGGCCGCCCGGGCAACGGCTCCGGCAACGGCATCCTTCACCCTCGGATCAAAGGCCGCAGGAATAATGTAATCGGCCCGTAATTCATCTTCGCCGACCAGGGCCGCCAGGGCGCCGGCCGCGGCAATTTTCATGTCGTCATTTATGTCGGAGGCGCGGACATCAAAGGTTCCGCGGAAGATCCCCGGAAACGCAAGAACATTGTTGATCTGGTTGGCAAAGTCGCTGCGGCCCGTGCCCACAACAGCGGCCCCGGCAGCCAGCGCAAGATCCGGCATTATTTCAGGCGTTGGATTTGCCATGGGGAAAAGCACCGGATCTTTTGCCATGGTTTTTACCATCTCCGCATTCACCGTTCCCGGCGCCGACACGCCGATGAACACATCCGCTCCCCGCATCACATCGGCAAGGCTGCCCTTCTTCTTCCCTGCGTTACTGAGAGCGGCCATCTCTTCTTTTTCGGGATTCAGGTTGTCTCTGCCCCGGTAGATGGCCCCATGGCGGTCGCACATTATTACATCCTGAAGCCCCAGCGCCATGAGCAGCCTGATGATCGCAAGCCCCGCCGCGCCTGCCCCGCTTGTAACAACAGAAACACTGTCAAGTTTCCTACCGGTAAATTTAAGTGCATTGAGCAGGGCCGCCAGCGTTACTACTGCAGTGCCGTGCTGATCATCGTGGAAAACGGGAATATCGCATCTATTTTTCAGTTTCCGTTCAATCTCAAAACAGCGGGGGGCGGAAATGTCTTCAAGGTTTATGCCGCCGAAACTCCCCGCAAGAAGGGCCACGGTATCTACAATAACATCAACTTCCCTGGAACGGATGCAGAGGGGAACGGCGTCAACGCCGCCAAAGGCCTTGAAGAGTACGCATTTCCCCTCCATGACAGGCATTGCAGCCTCGGGCCCTATGTCCCCCAGACCCAGCACCGCAGTACCGTCCGTAACCACCGCGACGGTATTCCAGCGGCCTGTAAGTTCCCAGCTTTTTTCGGGGC
>JAIRNJ010000083.1 GCA_031258115.1 Treponema sp.
GCTGATGCTTTACGCCATGCCGATTATCTTTTTCTTCATCCTGTACGATGTGCCTTCGGGCCTGCTTATATACTGGATAATGTCCAATGTTCTTACGATGGTACAACAGGTGAGTATCAATAAGTATCTGGCCCGCAAAAGGGCCGCCGGGGGGATTCCTGAACCGGAACCGGTTATTGCCCCGAAGAAACGAAAAAAGAACAAATAAGCGGCGGCAACAGTGCTGTCAGCTATGCTGTCAGCTATGCTGTCAGCCGTACTGTTTCAAAACATCGAATTTGAAACCGGCCAAACAAGCAATTTCAATCGCGAGGAGCGCGTTTATGGTATATGAATTTGAGGGCCGTACCGAAAAAGAGGCTATCGATCGGGCGGCGAAGGAATTAGGTCTTCAAAAAGACGATTTTGATGTGGAAATTCTGGAAACCCAGCGCCAGGGGCTGTTTAAAAAAGGATACGTAAAAATCCGTATCCATACTAACCAGCCGGTCTCCGGAGAGGGTGTTTCCGTCTTTGAAAGAGAAGAAGGCGGGGAGTCCGGTGAAGACGAGCGGTTCAGTCAGGCGGTTTTTGGCGATCCTGAGCCTAAAAACGAATTTGAACAGAGCATGCTTGTCTTTATGGAAAAACTCATTGGGTACATGGGCTACGGCGGCAAGGTTTCGGTTCTTTTTAGGGAGGAACACAAGCTCGGACTCAAAGTTGATTCGGAATTTTCTTCTATCCTTATTGGGAAGAAGGGAAAAAACCTGGACGCCCTCCAGCTTCTGGCCAATATCTACGCCGGACGCCAGGGACGGGAGGACATGAGGATAATCCTGGATAGCGAAAACTACCGGATTCGCCGCGAGGAATCCCTTGTGCGCCTGGCCTATACGGTGGCCGACAGGGTACGGGAAAACCGGGGCTCCATTCTGCTTGAGCCCATGAATCCCTTTGACCGCCGGCTTATTCACACCACCCTGAATGATATTGCGGATGTTGAAACCAAAAGCGAGGGAGATGGTTTATATAAGCAGGTACGAGTTTATTACAGGGGTTTGAGGAATTAGGAGAATTACCATATAAATGAAAACAAAGCTGAGTCTGATTCTGGTCTGTATGATGGTTTTGTACGGCGCCGGGCCTGTTTCCGGGGCTTCGCTGGAAGATCTCCTGGGTTCCGTCCGGGCCGCCGCGCTGACTTCCGGTGAAAAGCCGATGGAGATTCAGTTCGACCTTCCCCGCTTCCGGCTCCTCCCCCGGCACGAAAGGATCAGCCAGGTAATTGAGGACGTACACCAGAAACTTGATCCGGAGATCATGGTGGAAACGCTCCATCTGTACCACAAACCCGCCGGGGCGGAAAGACCGGTCTGGAGCGAAGCCGAACGGATTCAGCTCTATAACAAGGTTCTGGCCCTGAGTACCCTGACGGGGCTCCAGTATTATTCGGCAAGCCGCCAGACCATGCGGACGTTTTACGAGAGCTCCGGGGTTATCGATAACCCTTCTTCCAAAACCACCATCGCCGATCCCGTCTACCAGGTTCCTCCTTACAGAGTTACCGTTTACGCGCGCCAAAAAGATCTGACCTTTGGGGATAATACCTATCAGTACGATTATTACAGCTTCCCCGACGCTATGGTTTTTGTCCAGCAGAACCTGACTTCCCTGACCTACGGGATCATTCCGGCGGTGGGCAAGAACAGGCTGCATTCTGCGGTGGCGATCATTGACGCCGGGGATTACATCCTGGTGTACGCCGCGTCCATGGCAAAAGCCGCCTCAGTGCCGGGGATGAAGGAACGGATAGGTAACTCGTTCTCCAACCGGGCCAGCGCCATACTCAACTGGTTTGCTTCCCGGGCTGACAGGGCCTTTGCGGACGCGCGTTAGCACAATGGAAGCACGGCCTACTCTGCCGCGTCCTGCTTCCGTATCACGTTGCGCTGGATCTTGCCGCTGATGGTTTTGGGGAGCTCCTTTACAAACTCCACAATCCGGGGGTACTTGTAGGGCGCCGTCACTCTTTTGACGTGGTTCTGGAGTTCCTTCTTGAGCTCCTCCGAAGGGACAAAGCCCCGGGCAAGCACGATGGTGGCCTTGACCACCTGGCCCCGCATGGGGTCCGGGGCGGCGGTAACCGCGCACTCCAGCACCGAGGGGTGCTCCATGAGGGCGCTTTCTACCTCGAAGGGGCCGATGCGGTAGCCGGAACATTTGATCACGTCATCGTTGCGGCCGACAAACCAGTAGTAGCCCTCGCTGTCGTGCCAGGCCATGTCGCCGGTGTGGTAAACCCCGTCGTACCAGGCGGAAGCGGTGTTCTCCTCATCTTTCCAGTAGCCCATGAAAAGGCCGGGGTTAAGGGAGGCGCCGCCGGGGGAATAGATGTTGTTCCCCGCGGCGGTAATGGAAATGTTCCCCACGATGCCGTCATCGCAGGGGTTCCCCTCCTCGTCCAGAAGGTTGAGGCCGAACAGAGGGGCGGGCTTCCCCATGGAACCGGGCTTTACCGGGAGCCACTTGAAGGCCGCGGCCATTACCGATGTTTCCGACTGGCCGAAACCCTCGCGGATTTCCAGCCCTGTTTTTTCCTTTATCTGGTGGTAGACCTCGGGGCTTAGGGGCTCCCCGGCCACCGATGTATGCTCGATATACGAAAAGTCATAGCCTGAGAGATCTTCTTTTATGAGGAAGCGGAAGATGGTCGCGGGGGCGCAGAAGGTGGCGGGCCGGAGCCTTTCCAGAGCCCCGAGCAGCCCCTGGGGAGTAAACTTGTCCGTATCATAAGCGCCTATGGCGGCCCCGCAGATCCACTGGCCGTAGATCTTTCCCCAGGCGAATTTCGCCCACCCCGAATCGGTCTGGGTCATGTGGATCTTGTCGTCCTGGACGCACTGCCAGTATTTGGCGGTAACGATGTGGCCCAGGGGCAGGCAGTGATTGTGGAGCACCATCTTTGGCATGCCGGTAGTGCCGGAAGAAAAATAGATGAGCATGGGCTCGTGGATTTTGGTGGCCCCTTCTCCAACAGGGCGGGTGAACTCTTCGGACGCCTTTTCTATCTCCTTTCGCATGTCAATAAAGCCGCCGGGAATACTGCTCCCTATCACCGCCCGGAGCGCAAGGTTCTTACATTCCGGCAGGGCCGCTTCTATGCTGCCGAGGAGATCCGCGTCATCAACGCTGATGAGCATTTTGACTTCCGCGATGTTGCAGCGGTAGACTATATCCTTTGGGGTAAGCTGATAACTGCCGGGTATGCACACGGCGCCTATCTTTTCAAGGGCCGTCATGAGTATCCACACTTCCGGACGCTGTTTGAGTACCAGCATCACCACATCGCCTTTTTTGATCCCCAGGGACAGGAGGGCGTTGGCAGCCTTGTCGCTGAGGCGCTTTATTTCGCAGAAGCTCCAGGTCTTTAGCTCCTCCGAATCGTTTGTCCAGACCAGGGCGAGTTTTCCTGGCCTGCCGGGTTCGCTGAGCGAACCTTCAGAATCGGGCCTGAGTCTGGCCCACTCATCCACCACATCATAGGCAAAGTTGAAGTTTGCCGGAACCTCGCAGCGATAGTTGGCGTAAAAATCCTCGTAGCTTTCAAAGCCGGTACGGGGACAGTACCGGGAGAGTATTTCGTCCATGGCGTTATTTCTGTTTCTCCTGTATAATAGTAATGAACCGGGCGGGGCCGCCGGCCGCGCTCTGGGCGTGGGGAAGGGATGCGTTAAAATACGCGGAATCTCCGGCTTCAAGGTTATACTCTTTCCGGCCTACGGTAAGTTTCACCGTTCCTTCCACCACATAGTTGAATTCCTGTCCGCTGTGGGTTACCGGGGCGGCGGAGGGCTTTGAGGGATCCAGGTACACCAGCAGGGGTTCTATGGTTCTGTCCTTGAAATTATAGGCCAGGCTCCAAAATTCGTAGCCGGGATAGCGCTCTACTCTGACGCCCTTGCCCTTCCTGCACACGCTGACGGTGTCTATGCGGGGATCTTCCCCGGTGAGGAGTACGGTAGCGTCAACGCCGAAGCGGGTGGCAATTTTATACAACGCGCTGACGGGAATATCCAGTTCGCCCGACTCGTATTTGAGGTAGGTGTCAAGGGAGATGTGTATGTCTCCGGCAATGTCGATGGCGCTTATTTCCAGTATTTCCCGGAGTTCCTTGATCCTTCCGGGGATCTGAGTTAAATTGTCCTCCATAAGCCTTAAGCCTCCAAAAACTTCCAAATATTTACACCGGTGTCCCGGCCCTGCTCGTCCAGTATTTCTACCGGGAGCCTGATTTTTTCGTCTCCCCGGACATCGCAGCGTCCGGGAGAGGTTTTAAGGCCCGCCAGCGCGTTTTGTTTGACCGCTTCCACATAGTCTCCGATGGTTTCCATCTTTTTGTCAAGATAGACGCCGAAAACCGTTTCGGAACTTACATCCTTTACATCGTGAATATCCGATCCCGCGGTTACCGGGAGCCTGAGTTTTTTCGCGTAGCGCCAGGCCAGGGCATCGTAGGACTGTTCCATGTTGCCCCCGTTGGCCGCCTCAACGCCGTCAACGCACTGTGGAGACAGGGTGACGCGGCTTATGTAGTAGTGCTGCCTGAAGGGATGGGCGTGGATCACACAGCCGCCCGCCTGCCTTACCGCCTCGAACTGCTGCCGCCGCGTCCAGGTTTTGGCTTCGGGGTGCCTCGTGAGCCATCCCCGGTCCAGGCCGTACACAAGGTAATCATCGCCGTCAAAGGTTTCTTCCCAGCCAAAGAAAACATCCAGGCCCCGGCGGGCGCCTTCTTCCCTGGCGTCTTCATAACCCCGGCAAAAACAGTTTACCCATTTGTCCCAGGGGAGGCTCCTGTCAATGGCGCTGTTACCGCGAAAAAAATGATCGGTGATGATGATCCCGGCGTATCCCAAATCCTTGTAGCGCCTGATATATTCCCTGCCCCTGGAGATGCCGCACGCGCTCCCCTGGCAGGTGTGCAGATGTGTTTCGTAGAGGTAGTGGGAACCTTCGGTCCCCTGGGAACCAAAGGTTCCCTTCCGATTTATCGTCTGCGGCGAACCGCCGCAGATTTTAGAGGAGTACTTCAATTTTTCGCTTTGCCTTTTCCCGACGCCAGAGACATGAGCCTCCTGACGAAGCCTATCCTCCCGAAGAGAAGCCAGAAAAGAACGATCAGGATAAGCAGGGCCGGAACGCCGTAGATGACGATCCCCACAAGCACCACCAGGGCGCTTGAAGCGATTCCGCCAAAAGAGCCAAAGAGTCCTCCGAACCGTTCCCCCATGGTTGGCGCCGCGTAGGACGCGGCGGGGCCGGAGACTTCAAACTCTATGGTGGCGTAATCCACGAGGTGGGAAAGATTCCTGAACCGGGTTCCGGTCCAGTCTATGTCCTGCTGGAGTTCCGCGATTTTTTGTTCCACCGTCATGATCTCTTCTATGGTTTTTGCCTTGCCAAGATACCCCTGGTAGGTCTTGAGGAGTTCCTGTTTGACGGCAAGCCGGCTTTCCAGGTCGTAGTAGTTAAGGGTAACATCCTCGGCGCTCTCGCTGCGGCGGAGCAGTTTGCCCAGCCCGATCAAATCTTCCACCATGGCGTCGTATGAATCGTGAGGCACCCGGAGGGTATAATCCCGGGAATTATCCTGGATCGTGGTTGACGAGGCCCAGGCGCCGTACTTTTGCATTAAGCCGCCAAGGGGTTTTTCCACCGCCCCCGGATCTTCCACCCGTATGAGGAGTTCCGCCCGCCTGACGAGCTTGCGGGTCTGTACGTCCGCCGGCTCCGGCCCCTCAACGGCCCGCTCGGCCTGGAGAGCGCTTTCCGCCGTCCCGGCCGCCGGGGCGCTCGTCAGCCCGTCGCCCCGGCTGTAGTCTGCGGCATACTGTGGCTCATAGGCCGCCTTCGACGCCCGCATATCCGCGCCGCCGCAGGAGTAAAGGAGGCAGGCGACACAGGTTAAAAAAACGAACACAACGATTTTTTTATCTTTCATCTTTTTTAGTATAGCGAATTCTTTGTGATGTGTTAAGACCCCGCGTTGACCGAAGGCAAACATCGGCATATACTGGTGTTAGTCATCAGGTGAAAGCGGTGTCCGGGAGTCTTGGGTTGACTGTTCAGGAGGGAATTATCCGGGTTCCGGGAAGGGGTTAATGCGGTTAAGAAGGGGAATTATTGGGGTTTTGGGAGAGGATGCCGGAGCGGAAAACGGAACAAACGGGTTGTTGAGGCGGAATATATATGAAAAAGTATACAGAATGACCTCAAAACGTATACCTGAGACCTTGATGAAAAGGACGAGGTAGAGGTATGATAAAAGCAGAGGTTTGAGAGTGAAAGAACCTATGACGAATATCATTGATCAGCTTGGTTTCAAAAGTCTTGTTCATATTTCTAATATTAAGCGTCCCACTGATGAAGAATTTATTGTAGCAGAACAGGCAAAGAATTTTGAAATTGATAGTATCTATTTTTGTAAAGATGGAAATCATAGTTATCCTGCACTATTCCTGAAAAAAATTACGGAATTTAATGAAGTTACTATAAAAACCATTGCTGAAATTCAACGAAAAGTGTGGAATTACAAAAAAATATTATTTCTCTATGTTTATACAGATACAGAAATCAGAATTTACAACTGTATAAAAAAACCTATTGTTGCAACACCGCAAACTGATTATAATGATACGATAAAAAAATTTGAGTTAATCGCGGCAACTGTTTCCGATAAAAAAAGACTGGATACCCTGTGCAATCTGTTTTCAGCTATTGCCATAGATAGCGGTATTATTTGGACGGTTGAAGATGCGCTTGGGATACGAGAAAAAATAGATATTCAAACAAGAGTAGACAAATATCTTGTTGAAAGCCTGATTAAGACTACGGAAAAATTGTGTAAAAACGGACTTGATATTTCTCTCATTCACAAACTGTTATTGCGTTCCCTTTTTTTGTTATATCTTGAAGACAGAGGAGTTACCGACAAAGATTTTTATAGCAAAATCAACAACAAAGCGAGTTCGTATTTTTCGATATTAGATAATGTAGAAGACACTTATAAACTTTTTAAAGAACTGGAAAGCCATTTTAACGGTAGTCTTTTTGAGGTTGCTGACAATGAAGAAAAGAAAATCAAAAAGGATGATTTACAATTAATCAAGAATTGTTTCATTTATGGCGATGATGGAACTGATCAACCCAACTTATTTTCCGACTGGCGCATTTTTGATTTTAAAATAATTCAAATAGAATTGTTAAGTGAGATTTATGAATCTTTTCTGGCAGAAATGGAACCTGAAAAAAAACATCAGACAGGAACATTTTATACCCCGCCGTCTCTTGTTGAGTTTATTTTAAATGAAAAACTGCCTGTCAAAAAAAACAATATAAAATCTGATGTCAAAATTCTGGATCCGGCCTGTGGGTCGGGAATTTTTTTGGTTGAAAGTTTTAAGCGGTTAATAAAAAGGCATGAAAATGCCTCTGGCAAGAAATTATCTGATTATGAAACATTGAGAGATCTGCTGCTTAATAATATTTTTGGAATTGATATTAACCCCAACGCATTAAAAATAGCCGCATTTAGCCTATACCTGGCTTTGCTTGAAAATCTTGATCCGAAAACGCTTTGGCAATATAAAAGATTGCCCTATTTAATTAATGACATTAATCTGCCTCCAAACAGACAAGGGAAAAACCTGTTTCACCGGGATGCTATTGAAAAAAATGATATAGATGAAGGAATTAAATATGATTTGGTCGTCGGGAATCCTCCCTTTGGAATAAAAGGTTTGCCTTCATCAATATCAGATTATTGCAAGAGACACGGTTTTGCTCAAGAACAAGTATTGCCATTCTTACATAAAGCCACAATGTTTTCCCCTGATGGTAACATTGTACTCATTTTTAACGCAAAAATATTAACAAATAATTCGGGTCCTTATGCAAAGTTTCGGGAGTGGTTGTTTAATTCATGCTATGTTGAAAAAATATGTAATTTTTCTATTTTAAGACACGCCCCAAAAAATTATGGTGGTCAATTATTCAATTCATCATCAGGCCCAATTTGTATTGTTTTTTACAGAAAAAACATTCCGGAAACCCCGGCGAAAAGAATTGTATACTATGCGCCAAAGACATTTGTTAAGTCAAATGTCTTGGATGGAATTGTTATTGATAATTATGACGTTAATTATCTTCCCAGGGAGGAATGCCAGAAAGCAGATACAAAAATATGGAAGATTGCCATGTGGGGCGGAGATGCTGATGTTGATTTAATCAATAAATTGTCTTCAAAAGAAATAGATAGTGTTGAACGTTTTATGGATAAATATTCGATAAAATCCGGCGTTGGTTTTGGACTTCTTGCTCGCGATGAAAAAAAGGGGTTAATTGTATCTGAAAAATTGGCAAATATGAAATATTTAGACGCGAACTGTATAACTAGATATTATATATCAGGACAGGTTCTAACAAGTAACACTAAATCATTAAAGAGCTCAAAAGCCATACTCTATTACAAAACTTTGTATGATGTACAGGATATTAATAAAATAAAAAACATTCGTCATTTTAGAAGAATTGGGGATATAGACGCATATAAAGCGCCTCATGTGGTAGTAAAAAAGGGTTTGGAAAACAATAAATTATGTGCAGCATTTACTGAATTTGATTGTTCGTTTAAGGACAGTGTTTGTGGTTTTTATTCAAATAACAGTGAAATTCTCAAGGCTTTGGCGGCTTATTTCAATTCGAAATTAAGCACCTATTTTATTTTTATGACGAATTCATCATACGGAATAGAAAGAGATAGAACAGTTAAAGAAGAATTTCTTTCAATTCCAATTACTCTTACCGATGGAGCAATAAAAGAAATTTCAGATATTATTTCAGTTCATTTAAAGACAGTGGCAAAAAATGACCTATTCATAGATTCAGAACCTTCTCCTGAAATAAGCAGGAAGATAGAAAGCATTATTTATAAAAGCCTCAATCTTACTGCAAAGGATATTGCTGTTATTAATGATACTATAGATTATACGCTTGATTTATTTCATAAAAAGGAGAATTCGTGCGCGTTACGCCCAGCGGAAGACATAGCCCCTTATGCGAAGATGTTATGTGATGAAATCAATGATTTTCTTGTTGCGCAGGAGCTGTATGTAAATCCCACTCTTTATGGAATAAATTATGGAATGCCCCTTGTGGCTTTGAAACTTTCTTTCCAAAATGAAAAGGTAAAATGCGCCAAGTCTAATGAAAATATTGATATTGCATTACAAAAAATCGATCGGTATTTATGGAAACAAGGAGGATGTAATATCTATTTTAGAAAAAAATTGAATTATTATGACGGCGATGATATATTCATTATTCGGCCAAATCAGAAACGATTCTGGACACAATCGGCGGCAATTAATGATGCTTCTGAAATCATTCTTGAGTGTCTGCATGGAGAATTATAAAACATGACAGGCGTTTTCAATCATTGTAAATCTTTTAAAGAATCATTCCACGATAACTGTATCGAATTAGTGGTCTCGGCATATCAAAAAGCATTAATAGAAAACTCAGTCAGTATTAACTGGGAAGAAAATGATATAACAGTACAATTACACGAATATATAGACAAAGATCAGTTTAGACGAAAAAAACATATTTTTACAAATGTTGAATCTCATTTGACAAATACTGCTTTGCCAAAAGAGAGAGGATTTGCGGATAAGTATTCCAGAATTGATATGCATTTTTCTGTCTTTAAGAGTGATAATGATTACCATTGTTTTGCCGAAGCGAAATTACTCAAAGAACAAGATAGCACATTAAAGCGAAGATATATTACAACAGGTATAGATAGTTTTACGAGTAGAAAATATTATGATGGGTTTCTTATTGCCTATATCATGGAAGGCGTGTTGATTAATACTGTTGAAGGGGTAAATAAATTACTAAAAAAAGATAATAGAAACGCGGAAATACTAATAAGAAATACCTGCAAATACCATAACGAATATTATGAATCAAAACATAGTTCAATAGGAATATTGAAGCATTTTATGTTTGATTTTACAGGCTGCGGTATAATAAATGCCTAATCCTAACCTCATGCGGACTCTTGACAAGGAGCATCCATGACCGTCAACCGCCTCATCCTCGGCGACAACCTCGAAATCCTCAAGGCAATGGAAGCGGACAGTGTTGACCTTATCTATCTTGACCCGCCGTTTTTCAGCAACCGCAACTACGAGGTTATCTGGGGAGACGCGGGGGAAGTCCGCAGCTTTCAGGACCGCTGGGCGGGCGGTGTTGATCATTATATTGCGTGGCTCAAAGAGCGGGTTGCGGAAATGTACCGCCTCCTCAAGTCTACCGGGAGTATATTTCTGCATTGCGACTGGCACGCCAACGCCTATATCCGGGTGGATATTCTTGATAGGATTTTCGGGATGGATAATTTCAGGAATGAGATTATCTGGAAAAGGACAACAGCTCATAATGACAGTAGCAGATTTGGAATGAACATTGACACTATATTTTATTATACAAAATCAAATAAACACACATTCAATCAGCAGTTTCAAGATTATGATGAGGAATATAAAAAGAGATTTAGAGAAGATAAAAATGGGAGGATGTTTTTTGATTACGACCTTTCCGCAAAAAGTTTAAGCGGTGGCGGTTATGAATATGAGTTTAAAAATATATTTAATTTGTGGCGTTGTCCAATTGAAACAATGCTACAATATGAAAAAGAAGATAAATTATATTATACAAGCAATGGCGGGATTAGGTTAAAGAGATATTTAGATGAATTGCCGGGGCTTCCTTGTCAAACAATATGGACAGACATTAATCCTGTAAATTCACAGGCCAAAGAAAAAGTCGGCTATCCGACTCAAAAGCCCGAAGCCCTTTTGGAACGGATTATCAAATGTGCAAGCAACGAGGGCGGTATTGTCCTCGATCCCTTTATGGGCGGCGGTACGACGATTGCCGTTGCGGACAGGCTTAACCGGCAGTGGATAGGGATCGACCAATCGGCAATGGCGGTAAAAGTTACCGAATTGCGCTTGCAGAAACAGGCGGATCTATTCAGTTCTCCCTATACGGTGCAGCTTCACAAATACGACTATGACACCCTTCGGTACAAGGACGCTTTTCAGTTTGAGGCTTGGATTGTTCAGCAGTTCGGCGGCGCGCCTAACGCCAAACAGCGGGGAGACATGGGGCTTGACGGCAAAACAAGCGATGGTACGCCGATACAGGTAAAACGCTCAGACAATATTGGACGCAACGTGATTGACAATTTCAAATCCGCCGTTGAACGGTTTGACAAAAACCTGTTTGAAAAGAATATCGTGGCAAAAAAGCCCATCGGCTATATTATCGCCTTTTCCTTTGGCAAGGGGGCCGTTGAAGAAGTGGCCCGCCTGAAAAACAGGGAAGACCGCATCATAAAGCTGATAACGGTTGAGGAAATCATCCCCATTGCCACAAAACC
>JAIRNJ010000107.1 GCA_031258115.1 Treponema sp.
CATTTGCTTTTTATTTGCGCTATATCAACCAGCATAATGTTGCGGCCGGTAATGCGGGCTATTTGATAGACCGTTTCTGTTTTGCCGGTTCCCGGAGGGCCGCTAAAGAGACAGGCAAAACCTGTTCTCATGCCTTTTTCCGTAAGGCGTCCCTGCACCGCTTTAAAATTATCGGCCTTTAAAAGTGATGCGAGCTGTTCTATTTGTATTTTTTCTTTCTCATTATAAAACAGTTTTTTTTCCACAAGAGATGAGGCTTCCAGTATTGCTTTTGACACTTTTCTCTGACGATTGTTTATTTCGGTAAATAATTCTTTTTTTGCCTTGTCTGTTAGTTTAAACGATTCGGGATCTATAAAATCATCATTACCCGCGTTTTCAATTATTTTTTGTTGTATCAGAACACTCGAACCGTCTATGAGTGAATCCCACGGAGAATCAAATAAAAATCTGTCTTCAAATATTTCTTCAATTTGATATTGTCTGACGGCATCATCATTTTGGTTAATACACAAATGACAGAAAAATAACAAAAGTATCGTATCGATTGTGTCAAAACGATATTCCATTATTTTCCGGCAAAACGACAGGTGCATATTGTCTTTAACCAGGCATGACAATTCCCTGGCTAGTGATTCGCCCGCTAAATAACCATTATTACATTGTCTAAACAGGGACTTCATAAAAAAGAATAACTTTTTTGTTGAAATGTTTTGCTGATTCGGCGCTTTATAGTCTTCCCCATTTATGAGAGCAGCTATTACCAGGATGGGAATATCGTATTTTATAACTTCATCTGCTTCCCTTCTGTGCCGTATTAGTTTCTTGTCTTCCATTTCCTCCAATTCTGAAATATATTGAAGCCCTTTAAACTTGGTACAATGCATGGAGTTTGACAAATCTTCAATGGTAGTCCAGTTTTCACCATGTGAAAGGAGATGGGAAAATAGAACGGTCTGTATTGACGTTAAGTTGAGCTTTTTTGCAACAAAAGAAATATGCGGATGCGCCAGTTTAAAAAATATTTTAGTAAGCCCTTTATCCCCGGTTAATTCAACAATTTTCTCGCAATGTCCAAGCAAATCAAGTTCTTTGGGTTCGGTAAGGGGGCAAATATCTTCCGGCAATGCGGGGAGCTTATTGCCCGTATCTTCAAGGGTTTCAAGCGCGGCAAGTTTTCCCAGGTATTCGGGTAATTCGGTGAATTTGTTATAACTAAGGTTGATCGTTTTAAGCGCAGAAAGATTGACCATTTCTCCTGGTAGCATTGAGAGCTTATTATGACTGATATCAAGCCGTACCAGGGATGTAAGCTTTCCAATAAACCCCGGCAAAGTCTTAATTCCATTCCCGCCTATGTAAAGTTCAGTAAGATTAGTCAATTCGGCGATTTCAGGAGGAATTTGATACAATCCCAGTCCTGAAAGATCAAGTACCTTTCCGCCCGATTCACGGCAGTTTTTAATGCGCTGTTCCGCTTCTTTATATGATAAGTCCTGTCCAAATAAGTCCTGTCCAAAATTTTCGCTTTGTGTTTTCATACTGTAATGATACCACACTGGTCTATCACGGAATGATGGGAAAAAAACAATCGAAAAAAATTTGTTATTAGGAGACTTACCAAGACGTCAGTTTTGGGGAAAGCAACCTTGAAAATTCCACCCTCAACAGGGGGATAGCGGAATACCCGCCGGAGGCGGGGATGGAGCGTAAGGGGGGCGGAGAATGAACGTAACCATTACGGAATAACGGTATGGAAACAGCCCCCCTTTCACCTTTCAAAATACAAGACGTTTCGCCTTTCCTCACACATCCAAATTACTCACCAGGAGGGCGTTTTCCTCAATAAATGCCCGGCGGGGGGCTACCAGCTCGCCCATGAGGGTGGAAAAGATCCGCTCCGCCTCCACCGCATCATCCAGGTGGACCTGGATGATATTCCGCTGCCGGGGGTCCATGGTGGTATCCCAAAGCTGGTCGGGGTTCATTTCCCCAAGGCCCTTGTAACGCTGGATGGCGATCTTTTCCGGGTCCCTGCCGGCTTCCAGGAGCAGCCGGTCCTTCTCGTCATCGTCGTAGGCATAGAAGGTCTTTTTTTCGTAACTGATCTTATACAAGGGCGGCATGGCCAGATATACATGACCCCGCTCGATAAGCTCGGTCATATAGCGGTAGAAAAAGGTAAGGAGCAGGGTCCTGATGTGGGAGCCGTCCACGTCGGCGTCGGCCATGATGATGATTTTATGATAGCGGATTTTGGCGATGTTGAACTCATTACCGCAGCCCGCCCCGATGCTGGCGATGATGGGCTGGAGTTTTTCGTTGGTTACCACCTTCTCGATCCGGGTTTTCTCCACATTGAGCATTTTTCCGAAAAGGGAAAGAATGGCCTGATACTGGCGGTTCCGGCCCATTTTGGCGGACCCCCCGGCGGAATCCCCTTCTACGATGAACAGTTCGCACTTGACAGGGTCCTTTTCGGAACAGTCCGCCAGTTTTCCCGGAAGTCCGGCGCTGTCCATGGCGTTCTTCCGCCGGGTAGCGTCCCGGGCCTGACGGGCGGCAATCCGGGCCCGGGCGGCCAGAACGGACTTTTCCAGGATATTGTTTATTATCTCGGGGTGCTGGTCCAGGAAGAGTTCCAACTGTTCGTTCACCAGGGATTCCACAATGCCCTTTACCTCGGAGTTGCCCAGTTTCCCCTTGGTTTGACCCTCAAACTGGGGGTTGGGGACCTTTACCGACAATACCGCCGTAAGCCCTTCCCGGACATCGTCCCCGGAAAGGCTTTCTTCCAGCTTTTTGGCCTGTTTGGATTTCTTAAGGAACTCGTTCAAGGTCCGGGTCAAGGCGGATTTAAAGCCCACCAGATGGGTTCCCCCTTCCCGGGTATTGATGTCGTTCACAAAGGAAAACATAATTTCGTTAAAGCCGTCATTGTACTGGATGGCACATTCAACCTCAATCCCGTCCCGGGAACCCTCTATAAAAATAGGCTCATTATAGAGAACGGTCTTATTCTCGTTGAGGTATTCCACAAAGCTCTTAACCCCCCCGTCGAACTTAAATTCATGGCTCTTGGGGATGGAGAGCCGCTCATCCAGGATGGTAATCTTAAGGCCCTTGTTGAGGAAGGCCAGTTCCCGCAGGCGGTTAGATAGGGCGTCAAAATTATAGGTGGTGGTCTCAAATATCGCGGGATCCGCCTTAAAACGAACCACCGTACCCCGTTCCTTGGGGCCTGAGGGGCCGCCCGTAACGCCCTGGGGACCTGCGGCGCCCTGGGGACCGCCCTCAATTCTATGGGGGCCCGCCGTCCAGGGGGGCAGGGCGGAAAGACCGATTTCTTCCGTGGGGCCCTCGGGGATGCCGATTTTGTATTTCTGGGTGAAAATTTTACCATCCATAAAAACAAAGGCCTCGCACCATTCGGAAAGGGCGTTTACCACCGAAACCCCTACGCCATGGAGCCCCCCGGAGACCTTATAGGAATTTTTGTCGAATTTACCCCCCGCATGGAGCCGGGTCATGACCAGTTCCAGGGCGCTTACCTGTTCGGTAGGATGGATATCTACAGGAATACCCCGGCCATTATCCTCTACCCGAACCACATCGTTTCCTTCAAGAACCACTAAAATCTCGTTACAGAAGCCCTGCATAGCCTCGTCAACGGAATTATCTACCACTTCAAAGACCAGGTGATGAAGTCCATCGATGCCGGTGGTTCCAATATACATACCGGGACGCTTCCGTACCGCCTCCAGTCCCTTAAGGACTTGAATATTTTGAGCTGAATAATTTGATTTCATCCTATAATCCTAATAGAAGGTACTCCGGAAATGTGATACTGTAGATATTCAGTATAGTCCTCTTGAGAGAAAAAGTAAAGGCAGCATATAATTAGCCAGCAATTCTCAGTTTACCCGGTGAAGCAAAAAAGGCGCCTGATAAAATTTCCGGGGGTCCTGTCGGTTGCGAACACAAGGGTCCGCCCAGAGGGGCCCCCCTTGTGTTCGCACTTGCCGCTCCCGCGGCACCGGACCCCATCCTATATTTTAGGGGCGCCTTTTTTGCTTCCTAAAAATACTGAGCATTGTTGCCTCCATAGGGGAAGAGTAAGGTTCAAGGGGATATGGCGACCCTTCCAAACATCGGGTTTTTCTAAATATCCGGGATGTGGATAATTTGTGGATAACTATCGGGGATTTACCATATCCGGGTTATACAATTCCGGGAACCGCCTTGGTTTTTGTAAATAGTATTTTTATCGTTGCTAATTATA
>JAIRNJ010000237.1 GCA_031258115.1 Treponema sp.
TCCCCCTGACCGTTCCCTCTCAGCACGAAACAATCGGCGCCGGCCCCTATATCCCGTCGGATATAAGTTACCCCTTTTACAAAATATCATAAAGTATTCGTGGCGAAAATTCCTAAAATTTGAATAAAATAACCCGTACAGCCGGACCAACCTCTATTTTCTTTCCAGGTCTTCCTGTTTTTTCATGGTTTTCAGAATGGCGAGGGCCATTTTCCGGTTTTTCTCACCAAGCTGTGTGATGATCTGTGCTGCCGAACGCACTTCCGGGTAGGGTGACAATGTGGGGAACCTGTCCTCCTCCCCCGGCTCCTGACCGGTAACAAGGTATTCTACACTGACTCCCAGCGCCCGGGCGATGGCAACGGCGGCATCGGCTGAAGGGATACAATTGTGGCTGCTCAAATAGCTGTCAATGGTCTGTTTTTTTATGCCCGAAAGAACCGCAAGCTCTTTTACGAACATTCCCGTATAGCGTAACTGCTCTTTCAGATTCTCCTTAAAACCCATAATTCATAATATGAGAAATATCATATTTTACATGTTGACAATATGAAAAAAATAATATAATATCTCAGATGACTATGATAATTTTCATAATATAAAGGTGAAAATTTACATATTAATGCACACCAGAGAATCTGAGAGGGTTGTTTTAATGAAAAAGCTTTTTTTGGCCGCAATAGTGATTTATGGGATCCGTTGCATGGTTTTTTCGGAAGGCTTTTATATTGACGGCGGTATTTCCATGAATATGGCAACTTATGGCCAATCAATAAACAGCTTTATAGACAATTATGTGGATCACATAGCCTCAACAGAATTGTTTTTGGCGGTAGTATTACCTCCGGTTACAGAATTACACCTGGTTTATATATTGTCGGAACCGGGTTATTAACCAGGGATATTATCAGCGGTTTCGGATATGACATAAATTTGTATTCGCCGTCTCTATTTGCGGGCATGCGATGGTATCCCATGAAAAGCAAAAAATATTTACAGCTTGGCATGGAAGCCGGGCCTTCATGGCTGATACTTGAAAGTGATATTCCGCATGTTTCAAATGAGACCGGATTGGGTTTGGGTATCAATGCCATCGTGGCTATGGATTTTAACCCGGTATCAAACGGACCTCATTTTCAACTATGTGGAGATATGATGTATGCACATATTAATGGCGGTTCGGAAATCACAGCCGGTATTTTTCTTAAAGTCGCATATAAAAAAGCAAAGAAAATACTGGATAGTGATGATGATATTGATACTTTAAGTTTGGCTGCCGGTATAGTATTACCTGTTCTTACAGCCATAGGAACGTGGATAGGGTATAATATGATACCCTCAAGCGATCGTTCGTGAAGGAAAAAATGAAGAGAATAATTCCCAAGTTATTTTTATTTTTACTTGCCGCCTGTTCATCGCCATTTGATATTAATATGCATGCTCCGCAAGTAGTAATAGTGTATAATACTATCCCGATAAAATTAAATGATACGCTGACTGCAGAAATACCTGAATTAAACAGTATTCAAAAATCAGAAATGAACATAGAGTATGAATGGTACAGAACCGATGCGGGCATTGAGACAAAATTACAGGATATAGAAGCGATTCATGTTGTTTCGGCGGAAGACATAGGGACGGATATAAAAGTCATAGCAAAATACAAATACAATAACAGTATTTCAGAATCTGTTGCCGTACCCATTGTACAAATATATGCAGGAACGTTTGATGAAATAAAAACAGCATTGGCCGCTTCCTATAAAACGACAATAATCATTGGAGAAAATATTATCATTGATGAATCCATTACTATTTCAGCCGGAAAAGAATTAATTATAACAGGATATTTAATCGTCAATGGAGACATAAATATATTAAACGGAGGTAAATTAACGGTAAATCCTAATGCGGCCATAGATCTAAACGGAAGCATAAATATTGAAGCTAACGGCACATTGGAAAACAATGGGACAATAAACAACATGCAAATATATGTGGAAACTTTTGATGAACTTAAATCCGCGCTGGCCGTTTCCCATAATATCGAAATAATTGTCGGCGGAAATATTGCTATTAATGAATCTATTGCCATTTCAAGCGGGAAAAAATTGATCATAACAAGATATTTAATCGTCAATGGAGACATAAATATATTAAGCGGAGGTAAATTAACGGTAAATCCCAATGCGGCCATAAATTTAAATGGAGCCATAAATATTGAAGCTAACGGCACATTGGAAAACAACGGAACAATAAACAACATGCAGGTATATGTGGAAACTTTTGATGAACTTAAATCTGCTCTTGCCGTCTCCCATAATACCGAAATAATTACCAGTGGAATTATTGTTGTTGACGAGCCTATTGCTATTACATTTGGGAAAAAATTACTTGTAACAACACTTATGGTTGTTGATGACATTTTGACTATATCAGACGGAGGTAAATTAACGGTAAGCACCGGCGCAGCCGTGGATTTAAACGGGGTAATGGATACCGGCGAAGGCAGCATACTGGAAATCAACGGGGCAATAAATGGCAAAGCGGGTTCGGTAATTACAAAATTACCTTCATGGTTTACCGGGACGGGTAAATTTGTATTTTCCAAAGACAGCCGGGTCAACGGTTTAATCGGAACCGGTTATATTATGGACAATTTTAACAATAATAATACCATTATATATTCAAGGGGAAGTGATGGGGCAAGGATTGAAATAACCGGAACCATAAATATTATTGACCTTTTAATACTTGATGAATATTCATTAATAGTTGATGGAACCATTGTTATTGATCCGGCAATGGATATTCTTGGAGTTACCAGTCCTGCAGATCTGTATAAAATTATAGTAAAACCCGGAGCATCAATAAGCGGAGGAACAGGCTCACTAAACCTTACGGATGGAGAATATAAATGGGATGGTACCGCATGGATTACCGTCTAATCATCCCGATAATTCCCCGAATCTGCCTGTCCCGGCTAATCAGGAGCAGGAAAAGTCCGATGCCGGCAAAGATGAGGGACTGGGCGGCGAGGGGTATGCCGTAACTTATGATGCGGCCCCGGCCCGCAAAGAGGGACACAAAGAAACCGTTCAGCAGAAGCACCGGAACAGAAGCAATTGCCGAAAAGAGTATCATTTTGAGCATGTAGACAAGGGCGGAGCGGATCGTTTTTCCCAGCGCAATGTCTCTGTTTTTCTTCAGGAATAATAACAGTAATACTGTGTTTACCACGCTTGAAAGGCTCAGGGCCAGGGCGATGCCTGAACCCCGCAGGGGTCTTACCAGAAAGATTGCCAGGCTGATGTTACAGCCGAAAGAGATGATCCCTGCCAGGGTGGGGGACTTTGAATCGCTTTGGGCGTAGAAGGCCGGGGCCAGGATGCGGTTCAGCGCGATGAAGTAGAGGCCGGGCATGTGAAAGTGAAAGGCCGCCAGCGTCAGGCGGACAGAAGCTTCGTCAAAGCGGCGGCTTTGAAAGAGGAGGCGGACAAGGCTTTCGCCCTGGCAGAGGGAAAAGAAGGTGATGGGAATCGTGATGAGGGTAATGACATTCATCGCGCCGCCGAGTCTTTCGTTGTATATTTCCCAGCGGCCCGATTTTGCGTACTCCGCCAGATCTGGCAGTAACACTGTTCCTATGGAAACGGCAAAGACTCCCAGGATCAGTTCCTGCAGGCGGAGGGAGTACTGCAGACTTGATACCACTCCCTCTCCCGCGTTTCCCGCCAGGGCGGTGGACACGAGGTCGTTGATCTGGTAGGCGGCCATACCGATGATCGTGGGCCCGACAAGGCGCAGTACCTTTCGTGTACCGGGATTACCGAGGGAGCGTTTGAGGTTTACAAAAAAAAATGCGTAGCCCTTTTTCAGCACAAAGGGGAACTGTATCGCCGCTTCCAAAAAGCCCCCGATAAAGACACCCGCGGCCATGGCGCGGGCCGGATTCTTCGTGAAGGGGCTTAAGCCATAGGCGCAGAGAATCGTTACGATGTTGAGCAGGATCGGCGCCAGTCCCGACGGGGTAAAGATCCTCAGACTGTTGAGGATGCCCTGGAACAGGGCCGCAAGGGAGATGAAGGCCAGAAAGGGAAACATGATCCGTGTCAGTAATACTGTTTCGTCAAGTTCTTCCAGTCCGAATACAGGCACGATAAGGGGAGTAATGAGGATGCCGATCACCACCGCAAGGCTTACAAAAAATGTGAGAAAGGTGCATATGCAGGAAAGGAATTCCCTGCGTTCCTCCGCGGCCCCCGCCTTTCCCGTTTCTTCGTTGAGAAGATACTCCTTGAATGTGGGGATAAAGGCCACGGCAATGGAGCCTTCGGCAAAAAGGCGGCGGAAGAGGTTGGGGATCATGAAGGCTACGGAAAACGCATCGGAGAGGGCGCTTGTTCCCAGAAGGCTTGCCTTGGTCATCTCCCGGAGAAGTCCCAGTATACGGGAAACAAAGGTTAAAAGGGAAAGAATGGAACCATGTTTCAACAGTGAGGATTTGGATGCGGAATCCTGAGTTGGCCTCATCTAAAGTCCTGGGGTCTGTTGGTGATGATCCCTTCACAGCCTTTTGAAAGAAGCTTTGCCGCCAGGGCGGTATCATCCACCGTCCAGGGAACCATGGGTCTGCCTTCTACACGGGTAAAACGGAAATAGTTAAAACCGTTTACCTGAAGGTGTACCGGTTTGAGATAGTCGCAGCGGGAGAGGATGCGCCCGAAACCCCGGCGGAGCAGCAGGGGCACCTCCCTGTCCGCGCTCCAGATGACGGCTGTGGGAACGGCGGGGCAGAGTCTTTTGAAGGCGGCGACGGCAAAAGGGTTGAATGAAGAAACAGTTACCGCTTGCAGGGCCCTCTCTCCCATACTCTTGAGTTTTTCCGCGAGAAGAACCGGCAGGGGATCGTGTCCGGTGAGACCTGTTTTCAGTTCTATATCAATGTACATGCCGGGACAGAATTCTTCCAGCACCGTTTCGATGAGGGGAGGCGCTTCTCCCTTACCCACATCAATTTTTTTTATTTCGGCATATTCAAGATCCGCAATGGCCCTTTCGTCTCCGGCGCGGCGTTTGAAGTCGTCGTCGTGGGCCACCACCATTTCTCCTGATGCGCATACATGAATATCCAGTTCGATGCCCGGAGCGCCCAGTTCCCTGGCCTTCCTGAAGGCCGCCATGGTATTTTCCGGTTCCAGGGAGGAGCATCCCCGGTGGCTAAAGAGAAGGGGCCGGCTTCTGTCCGGCAAAAGAGGGACGCGGTTCATGATTCAATCTCCGGAGGGGAAGCCCGGCCTCCGGCCCTGCCTTCCAGTTCCAATTTTAACACAGCCAGTTCTATTTCCGCGGAAAGTTCCCGGTTTCCGCGAAGCCTTTCGATTTCGTCTTTAAGATTTGCGGTTTCCGTTTTTAGCTCTTCTGTTTTTGCCTTGAGTTTTCCGGCTTCCGTTTCCGCCTCCAGAGCAAGATCCTCTTTTCCCGCCTTTCCGGCACGTTCAATCCTGCCTTCCCAGATACGGATTTCTTCTTCCAGCCTTTCCAGTTCCTTTCCATTCAGCCTGAACTGGGTAAGCAGGGAAAGGAGATATTCTTTTTCATTCTCGTTTTCCATATTGGATCCTTTTGTGAATGTGTCTGCATTATAGACACGAATTCATTATGAACTCCGCCCGTTCCAAATTTGATATTTTGGAACATCCTCCGATAATACATTAAAGGTGCAGCAACTTAATTACAAGATATCAAAATTGGCGTTTCTCCTGTTTCTTCCGGTTTCGCTCCTTGCCCAGCAAAATGCCGGGGAGGTGACGCTCAAAAACGGTGTTTCAGGGCCTTTTTCCATGGTGGAGCGATCCGATTGGTCTCGTTACGATAACGGGAAATATACCGGTCATGTTTACCGGGAAGTTCGGGCTTCGATCAATCCGGTATATCCTGAGGGCAAAGACTTCGCTCTTTACCGGGGGAACTTTCTGCTTCTTGAAGAGACGCTGAGGGATATGCGTCAAAGCGCCAGGGCGGTGGATGATGTGATCCCGGTAAGCTTCTATGTTTTCTCCGACGGACAGGTGGAGATCGAAGAGGATAAGGGTCTTCCGGCCCTGCGGGGTTTCCCTGCCTTTCCCTCCGGGGCAATCCGGCCCGGCGCACGGTGGAAAGCTCCCGGCGTCCGTATGGCAGATCCCCTGAACGAAGGCAGGGCGGACGCGCTTCCCTTTTTGGCCGAATATGAATACCACGGGACGGAAACATACAGGGAAATTCCGGTACACAGAATCTCTGCAAAATATGCCGTCCATTCCCGCGCAGGTTCCCGCCTGTTCTCCCGGGTGCAGGGCTCCCACACGGTAGAAATACTCCTCCGTGTAGAAGATTCACTCCCTTTCATGATGCGGGATATTTTTGATGAAACCTACACTTTTACCGACGCTGCTACGCTGCGTTTCCGGGGTTTTACATTGACTTTCAACGATTCAAGCATTCCCCTCAACCGGGAAACCGTCATACCGGAAGTGGAGAAGAAGCTGCATATTCCTCCTGAAGAATTTAAAAAGAACATCGAAGTTGTTTCCGTACCGGAAGGGATAAAACTTACCGTAAAGGAAATCCGCTTTGCACCCGATTCCGCAGAATTCCTGCCGGAAGAAAAAGGCCGCCTGGATTCCATAGCGGCAGCCCTGCAGACAGCTCCGCAGAAGAGTTTCCTTGTGGAAGGACACACGGCATCGGTGGGACGCCCGGAAGGAGAGATGCAGCTTTCCGCAGAGCGTGCAAAACGCATGGTTGATGAAATGGTAAAACGGGGTATTCCCGAAGAGCGTTTCCTCTACAAGGGCTGGGGAGGAAAGAAACCCCTTGCGGACAACTCCTCAGAGGAAGGCCGCAGCTTAAACCGCCGGGTAGAGATAACAATTCTGGATTAGTGTCAAAACACGATTAAAACCGTGGGCCGCAGAGCTAAAACCGCATGATCCCCGGCGCGGTTAGGACCTGCGCGGATCCTTAGGAACTGCGCAAGAATAAAATGCCCTGCATTTTATTCTAATTGCTTACGCAATAAGGAAATAACATGACCAACCGGTCATGTTATTTCTGCGCAGATCCTTAGTTCCATTTTCCCGCGATTTTCCCCAGCACAAGGGCGGGGTCTTCCGGGACGGCCGGGTTGTATATCCGTTCAAAACCAAGTTCCAAATCCGCTCTCAGCGCGCTCCAGTCCTTTACGATAAACGAAGCCGGTACATACCCGTGGCTTTGCTCCAGCATGGTATAGAACACCCCTTTGACAGGATCGCTTTCCAGATTTTGGCTGGTTACCAGGGTCTTGAGTACCGGCAGTTCGTAATCTATCCGGTCGATATTGGCCCCCTCTCCGGTCCAGAACTTGATAAACTCCCAGGCGGCATTCTTATGGGCCGAGGATTTGCTCATGGCAAGCCCTGAGGAGCTGAGGATACTCACCGAAGGTTTTGAAGTCCAGCGGGGAATTTCCACCACTCCAAAGTTGATCCCCGCCTCTTTTAACTGGACTATGGGCCAGCTTCCGTTTACAAGCATGGCGGCTTTCCCGTCGATCATTGCGGAGATACCGCAATCTTCCGCCGCGATGGCATAACCATCGGCTTCCATCTTCTGGAAAAAGGAAAAAACTGCAATTGATTGCGGAGAATCCAGGTATCCCCGGACTTTACCCTCGGCGTTTACAAAGGAAGTTCCGTTACTCCACAGGTACATTTCAAAATCATAAGGGTCATATTGAATGGGAAAGACATATCCTTTGATCGATCTGTTGTTGTAATGTTCCGTGATAGCCTTGGCCGCGGCATATACGTCGCCATAGGTCCAGTCTTTTGACGGGTACCCGGCGCCTGCCGCATCAAACATATCCTTATTGTAATAAAGCGCATGGGCGGTATAACCCACGGGTATACCGTACACAATGTTGTTGATGGAATTATACGGCCACATGGCCTCGTAGTAATTATCCCGGAAATGGGCCCCTTCTCTGTCAATATACGAATCCAGCGGTTCCAGACCCCGGTAATAGGCGGGATAATTCCACATATACATCACGTCCGGCGCGTCATTGCTGCCCATGCCTGCGGCGATTTTAGTGTCAAAATTATCACCGTAGGCCTCCAGGACCGCCCGGATATTCGTATGGGCCCGGTTAAAGCTATACACCAGGGTCTCTTGTTCATCCAGATCTTTCGCATTGTCCCATGTGGCAAAACGCAGCTCGATCTTGTTACTGCGTTTGCAGCCGGCCAGGAAAATACATCCCGCGATAAAAACCAACAGGATTCCCGAAAGCTTCTTCATGTCAATTCTCCCCAAAAAAATTATATTCAAGCCCTTTTCCCATGGGTATTCGTCAAGATCCTCTTTAAAGTTATTATGAAGGGCATAAAAAGTAATGGAGAAAATAAGGAAAAATCCGTGTATTCTACACTTTTTTACCTTCCGCTTCGCGGCTATTTTTTAGATGTGTTTTTTATCTAAGCCAGGCTATTGGTTTCGTTCAAAAAAACGTATCACAGATATTGAGCCAATATCTTCAGGAGTTCATTAAAATCAAGCGGCTTACCCAGATGACTGTTCATGCCTGCGGCGAGACACTGGTCAATATCTTCCTGGAATACATTGGCCGTCATGGCGATGATGGGTACCTTTTTTGACTGTCCTATATCCATGCCCCGGATGAGCCGGGTAGATTCATAACCGCCCATCTCCGGCATCTGTATATCCATGAGGATCAGATCGTAGCCCCGGGGATCCGCAGCATATTTTTCAAAAGCGATTTTTCCGTTTTCCGCTTCATCAATAACAATGCCGATGGGTTCCAGCACCGTTCTTACAATTTCCCGGTTAATATCAATGTCTTCCACCAGAAGAATCCGGCGGCCCTTAAAATCATGTTCCTGTTTTTTTTCTTCAGGATCTTTTTCGGATGTATCATGCGCATCGTTTATGACGCCTTTTGCTACACGGATAGTAACGATGAAAGTGGAACCCTTGCCCGGTTCCGATTCAAGCCTGATTTCCCCGTCCATTAATTCTACGATTTTTTTGGAGATCGCCAGCCCGAGACCTGTACCGCCGAATTTTCGGGATATGCTGTTGTCCGCCTGTTCAAAGGAACGGAAGAGCCTTGACCGCTGTTCTCCTGAAATACCAATTCCCGTATCCTGTACTTTTATTTCCATCGTACAAATCGTCTCTCCCTCTTCCGTTTCTGTCTCTTCCAGCAGTTTTATTGCGATGCCGATTGAGCCGTATTCCGGCGTAAATTTGATGGAGTTGGTAAGCAGATTGCTTATCACCTGGGCAAGCCGCTGATCATCGGCAATGATACTGGAAGGAACGGCAGGATCGATAGAGCAGTCAAATTTCAGTTTTTTCTCTTCCAGCCTGAATTCGAGAACATCAATGATCCGGTGCAGCATCCCGCTGAAGTTGAACTCCGTGGGGGAAAGTTCAAAGTGATCCGCCTCAATTTTGGACATATCGAGAATGTCGTTGATCACACCCAGAAGGTGAACGGAGGCTCCCTTGATCTTGTCCAGACAGTAATTCTTTTGCTCTATATCCAATGCGGGCCGCCCGATATTCGCCATACCGATGATTGCATTGAGCGGGGTGCGGATCTCATGACTCATGTTGGCAAGAAAATTGGACTTTGCCCGGCTGGCTTCCTCCGCCCGTTTCACGGCATTCTGAATCTCGGTAGTATCGTGCAGGATCATCAGGGCGCCTTCATGTCCTTCCTTCTCATCAAACATGGGTGTAAAAAGAAGCTCATAATCCCTCATCTCGCCGGTTCTGCTCATGTCCATCCGTTCCTTGAGAACTACCGGTTTATGATCCCTGATTGATTCTTCAAAGATACGATTTAACTTTTCCAGTTTGGCTTCATCAATAAAATTGCCGAACACATCCGAAAAGGTTCGCCCGGCGATAAGGCCGAAATTCCTTATTCCGGTTTTTTTGAGAAAAATATCGGCGCAGTAGAGAATACATCCTTTTTCGTCAAACAGAATCAAAATTTCGGGGCTATAGTCCAGGATCAGCGACATGTATTGATCCTGTCTCAGCCTTTCCGCCCTGAGTATATTGCCTACATTTTCCTTTGCAACACTGGTGATTCTGATCCGTTCCAGAGTCCGCTGGGACATTTCAGCCTGTCTGGTAACGCGTTTCAGTTCCCTGCGGAGGAAGGCGATTTCTTCTGCGTCTGTGCGGACAATTTTCGGTGAATCCTCCATCATAGACAGACTCTATATAAGACATGCGGTAAAAGTACAGTTATGAAAACGGTTGATCAGTTCTCCCTTTTCCGTCTGAACAGGACATATCTCTCCGCCTGAATAGCAGAATTGATACTTTTTTTGCTGCCCTATACATTCCCTCACCTTTTCCATTTCCGCAGTAGTATTGGCGCCCAGCGCCAGATACCGGGTAAGACAGGCAAACAGGAGGAGTACGGAACCCGTATTTTTTTTCAGAGTTTCTTCCAGCGCATCGACGGCGGTACGGACTATGTCCGCATAGCCGATATCCCCGATGGAAATGGTAGTGTTTTCCGGCACATGACCGCCGCAGGCGGCATAGCCTTCTTCGGTGATCACATAGATTGAACGGGTGACGGGTTTGGTACCATCGTTATAATCGATTATAAAAGGAAAGGAAGAGGTTTCCCAGGCTCCCGATTCCCTCTGAAGTCCAAGATCCTTCAGATAGGAGACGACAGGCATATTGTTTACTTCCATGATGATATTTTTATGTGATTTGGTAATAACACCCCGTTTTTTCTGGATCTTCTCTTCCGGAATGGAAGCCGTAAAAAAAGAAGGATGCAGATCCCCAAAAAACAGAACAAAGGCCAGCCTGTCCTTGCTGCCTTCTCCGTTGAAAATAGTTTCATTTTTTCTGGGTTTATTTGAGGCGTCAATGGCCAGCGTTCCAAAGAGGGGAATACCCCCGGAGATCCGGTTAAAGCTCTCCACAATGGCTTCACCGCCCAGGCTGACAATATAGGGAACAAAAACAAGCGCCATGGCCGGTTTCCCATTAGCCCCCTCACAGGCCTTTTTATAGGCTTCTTCCATGGGGCCGTCCTGTTCTTCACTTAAAGAAGGGGTAAGGCCGGCGGAGAAGATCACCTCATCGCTGGTGAGCACTATAAGGCTCAACATGATTTCGCCCAGTTCTCCGGCCGCGGCGCTTCCGATGGTGGTACAGCCGATCACATCAAAGGGCAGGGCTTTACAGAGATTTTGTATTATTCCGGTATTGAGGAATTCAGGGTAAGCGGCAAGTATCCCCAGGCTGTGGGATTTAAGTTTTTCAAAATCAAGCTGATCAAGCATCTCCTTTACCGCGATTTCTTCATCATCAATTTCAAACGTAAAAGCATTTTGCGCCTCTATCATAACACCCCCCTGCATGCAGGTATGCTTGAACTATAATAAGTATACATAAAAATTCCTGCTTTTACTAGATTCCAGGATAGTTTTTGGCCGCAAAACAGAATGACGCCTCAAAGCCTGCCCGCGCCTGCGGGCTTCCCCATGCCGGCACAGCAAAAAAAAGCCTGAACGCATAGCGCCAGGCTTTTCCGGTTACAATAGGGTTGTGCATTTTGCGTAAGGCGCACAATACACAATTAAAGGCGGGAAAAATGAAAACCGCGGAGCGGTTTTCATTTTTCTCAGTAGTCCATTCCTCCCATTCCGCCCATTCCGCCGCCGCCGGGCATGGGGGGCGGATCTTTCTTCTCGGGAATGTCCGTAACGGCGCATTCGGTAGTGAGAAGGAGGCTGGCAATGGAGGCCGCATTCTGCAGGGCTGTGCGGGTAACCTTTGCCGGATCGATGATGCCTGCTTTTACCATGTCCACCCATTCCATCTTTGCGGCGTCAAAACCGATGCCCTTCTTTTCATTCCTGGCCTTCTCTGCAATAACTGCGCCGTCAAGCCCGGCATTCTCCGCGATCTGGCGAATCGGCTCTTCAAGGGCCCGCTTTACAATCTTGAAGCCGACTTTTTCGTCGTCGGTAAGGTTCGAAACATCGGCCTTGTCCAGGGCGAGAGCCGCCTGGATCAGGGCCAGTTCGCCGCCGGGGACGATCCCTTCGTCAATGGCCGCCCGTGTCGCGGAAAGGGCGTCTTCCACCCGGTGCTTTTTCTCTTTCAGCTCTACTTCGGTAGCGGCGCCCACGTTGATCACGGCCACACCGCCGGCAAGCTTTGCAAGCCGTTCCTGAAGTTTTTCCCGGTCGTAGTCGGAAGTGGTGTCTTCAATCTGAGCCTTGATCTGGGCGATCCTGTCCTGAATATCCTTCGCCTTGCCGGCGCCATTGATAATCGTGGTGTTATCCTTGTCAATCTTGATGGTTTTTGCCTTGCCAAGCTGGGAAATTTCGGTATTCTCCAGCTTGAGACCGAGTTCTTCGGAGATCACCTCTCCTCCGGTAAGAATGGCAATGTCTTCCAGCATGGCCTTGCGGCGGTCGCCGAAACCGGGGGCCTTGACCGCACAGGTCTTGAGGGTGCCCCGGAGGCTGTTTACTACCAGGGTAGAGAGGGCTTCGCCATCCACATCTTCGGCAATAATCAGGAGGGGCTTACCGCTCTGGGCAACTTTTTCAAGCAGGGGCAGCATATCCTTCATGCTGGAGAGTTTCTTGTCATGAATAAGAATGTATACATCTTCGTATACGCTGGTCATGGTATCCCGGTCGGTAACAAAGTAGGCTGAAATATAGCCCCGGTCAAACTGCATACCTTCCACAAATTCAATGGTGGTGTCCATTGTTTTGGACTCTTCCACGGTGATAACGCCGTCCTTGCCGACCTTTTCCATGGCATCGGCAATGGTATTGCCGATTTCGCTGTCGTTGTTGGCGGAAACACTTGCCACATGGGAGATCTCTTCCTTGTCCTTGATCTCTTTGGAATTCTTTTTGATCTCTTCCACGGAAATTTCCACGGCCTTGTCGATGCCCCGTTTAAGCTCAATCGGAGTCATACCTGCGGCCACGGATTTGAGGCCTTCCTTTACCAGGGAGTAGGCCAGAACGGTAGCGGTTGTGGTGCCGTCTCCTGCCACATCGTTGGTTTTCGTGGCTACTTCCTTGAGAAGCTGGGCGCCCATGTTTTCATAGGGATCTGCCAGTTCCACTTCCTTTGCGACGGAAACGCCGTCTTTGGTAACGGTCGGAGCGCCGAATTTCTTGTCCAGAAGGACATTGCGCCCCTTGGGGCCCAGGGTTACCTTGACTGCCTTTGAAATTTGCTCAACTCCGGCAAGCAACTTGCGCCGGGCCTCTTCATTGAACAGCAACTGTTTAGCCATAATCTACTCTCCTCTTGAGTATGTTTTAATAATAGTTATCCCGTCCTGCGGGATAAGCCCCAAAAAGGACTCGCATATAAAATACTAAATTACGTGCATAACGGCAATACCAAAATAGAAAATTTATGACATAATCGGTTTATCGGAGGCTTTATGGACGTGGAAATCTATACGGACGGCGGCTGTTCGGGGAATCCCGGGCCGGGCGGCTGGGCTTATGTAATTACCGGGGGGAAAAAGCTCATCAGGGAAGAGTGGGGAGGGGAAAGAGACACCACCAACAACAGGATGGAACTTATGGCGGTCATTTCCGCGCTGGAAAAACTGCCTTGTCTGGATCTTACTATGGAAAAAATCACCCTTTACACGGATTCCCAGTATGTTCAAAAGGGCATCACCCAGTGGATTCACTCCTGGAAACGGAATAACTGGCGCACCGCGGGAAAGGAACCGGTAAAAAACAGGGAACTCTGGCAGCGCCTGGATGTTCTTTCATCCGGCCTTCCCCTGAATTGGGTCTGGGTTAAAGGACACGCGGGGAATCCCCTCAATGAACACTGTGACGCTCTTGTCCAAAAGGCCATAAAGAACCTGTCTGTTTCTTGAGCTTCTATAAAACTCTTGTTTCTGCGTAAGTTAGGTATTATACTTCTAGCAAAGATGAAACCTGAGTGATGGATCTGTTGTTTTAGTAGCATTATGTCCAAATTTAAGGAGTAAAATATGAAATATGTCAAATTAATGATTCTATTATTGCCGGTTCTTCTCGTGATACCGGCCTGTAAAAGCGCTCCCAAGGCAAGCGAAGAGACGCCTGCCGAAAGCTTGACCGCCGAAACCCAACCTGCCCGGCCGGATCAGGCCTCTTTGAGCGCTCTTGACCAGTCGATAGCGGATCTTGAGCGCCTTCGTCAGTTTGCAATCGATATCGAAGGTCCTTCATGGTTTCCCGATCAGTGGGATACCGCGGAAGCCCAATATAATGAAGCTAAAACAAAAACCCAGCGGGATACTCCGGAACAGGTTAAGGCGGCCACTGCCGCAAATAATACCGCGGCCGCTTCTTTTCAGAGCCTGATCGATCAGAGCCTTCCGCTTTATGCCCAGGTCCGGGAGGATCAGATTGTCTCCGTCCGGGAAGACGCCATTGCGGCGGGTATAGGGGATCTTGCCCCCGCTTACCTGCTCATGGCAGATAAAACCGTTCTGGATGCCCAGACAAAGTATGAAGAGAAAGACTATTACGGGGCTATTGCTTCGGCTTTTCAGGCGGTAGACATGTATGAAATCCTGGAGGACGGATGCAATGCGTACTATGTCCGGCAGGAGATTGAGGATCGTGATTTTATCCGTTACGATCCTGATAACTTTGACAGGGCCGATGTGGCGGGGCTTTCCGCCATTGCGGACTATGAAGCCGCGGATCTGGAGAGCGCCAAGGAGAAGGCTGAAGAAGCCCATCTCCGTTACAATTTGGCGCTTGCTGCCGGTTGGCAGTCTTATGCCGCGGAAAAAGGCGCCTCTTCGGCGGATAAGCGGCAGGAGGCCTTAAAACTCAAGGCGAATGTGGCCGTCCGGAATGATTTTGAGGCGGCTTCCCGGATCTTTGCCCAGGGGGATTCCGCCTTTAAGGTGGAAGATTACCCTGCGGCGGCGAATTTCTTTGCCGATGCGGAATCCCGTTTTATTACAATCCGGGGGATTGCGGAACAGAAACGGCAGGCCGCGGAGAACGCAATCCGGAAAGCCGATGAAAAAATGGTGGAAAGTGAAGCCAATGCGGAAAAGGCTGAGGCAATATTAGGAGGAGGCTCATTATGAGGAGTAAAGGTTTTCTTTTACTGTTGATTCTCTGTCTTGCAGGGACGCAGGTTTTTGCACAGAATCTTGTTTCCGCGTCCTGGCTCCCCGAACCGGGTTTACCGGAGATTTTTACCGGTACTGCCGAACAATATCCTGAATCCCCGATTTCCGGCTTTGGCGGGGTAGCCGAGATCCTCTGGGATCTGGGCGGCGGCTTTTTGCCCGAACCGATGGTGTTTTTCCCGGTTGCGTCCCTGGCGGCCGCCGCGGATACCGATGCGGGCCCGGATATTCCCAGGAATATCCGGAACAATCAGTACTATATCGAAAGCGTAAGGCTCAACAGGATGGCCAAACAGACCTACGATGAAGGCGATTATGATGCGTCGGCTAACTATGCGGCGGAAGCCCTTCGTTATGCCCAACTTTCCGATGAATATGTAGCCCTCCAGTTGAAAATCAAGGAAGCCAATGACGCCATCTCCGCGGCCAAGGCCCGGATTGACTGGGTTGTTTCCGTGGGCGCCGCAAAGAATTATCCCGGCGAGTATGCGCAGGCTCAGGATTACTACAATGCCAGCCTGGAAGACCGCAAGGCGGAAAAATGGGAAAGCGCCGCAGAAAAGGCGCGCAGGGTCATAAACACCCTGGCCAATGTAAAAGCCCCCGCTCAGACCGTCACGGAACAACCTAAGCCTTCCCGGACCCCGCTGCCGGCCCGGTACACGGTGAGGCCCTGGGCGGTTTCCAAAGACTGCCTCTGGAATATTGCCGGGAGACCCTGGGCCTATGGGGATCCAACCAAATGGAGACTCATTTACAACGCAAACAGGGCCAGAATGCCCCAGCCGGATAATCCGGATCTCATTGAACCCGGCATGGTTCTGGATATTCCCAGCATCCGTGGAGAAACCCGTGAGGGTATGTGGGATTCAGCCGGATCTTACGAGCCTTTACGCTAATTTAGCTTCGGCAAAACCCAACCGGGTTTTGCAAGCTCAATTCAATATAGAGGGCT
>JAIRNJ010000108.1 GCA_031258115.1 Treponema sp.
CACGACGCTCTTCCGATATTGGATTCTTCAATGTTTGGCAGTTTTCCGCGGCCTGGAAAGTAAACGCCGGCGCCTGGCAATATGCCTGTGCCTTTCCTGTTTTTTCTTGACGCTCTCCGGTGTATCCGGTATATTTGACGTATACACAGTTCCCCCCGCCGTTCATCCGCTGCGGGGTTTGCCGCCGGGCGCGGCATGACATTATTTCAGGATTTTACCATGGAAGAGCAGCAAAGCATCCCCCTCCCTCCCGAATACTCAGGGCTTACTTTTGAAAAAGTCTGGGCCATGTTCCAGGAAAGCGACCGGAAATTCAAGGAACAGATGAGTGAAAGTGACCGGCAATTCAAGGAACAGATGAGTGAAAGTGACCGGCAATTCAAGGAACAGATACGCGAAAGCGACCGGCAATTCAAGGAAACCAGGGAAGAGATGAACGAAAGAGACCGGAAATTACGGGAAGAGGCGAACGAAAGTGAGCGGAAACTTCGGGAACAGATGCGCGAAACCGACCGGCGAATTGGCGAACTGGGCAACCGTTTTGGCGAGTTGGCGGAACACCTCGTGGCCCCCAGTATCAGGGAAAAATTCAACGCCCTGCACTATACCTTTGACAAGATTTCCCAGAATGTCGATATCAACGATATCCAGGACCGGTGTTCCGGCGCGGAAATTGACTTGCTGCTGGAAAATGGCGATGTAGCCATAGCGGTGGAGGTCAAGGCCAAACCTCAGTACAGGGATGTGGACCGTCACTGCGAGCGGATGGAAGTGCTCCGGCGCTGGGCGGACCGGCATGATGACAAACGAAAATTCTTCGGCGCCGTTGCGGGGGCCATACTGCCAAAAGAGGTCCGGGACTATACGTTAAAGAAGGGTTTTTATGTGATCGAACAGACCGGCGACACGGTAAGGATAGATGTCCCCGATGAGTTCAAGCCCCGGGAATGGTAAAGAAGGCCTGTGCGTTAGGAACTGCGCAAGAATAAAATGCCCTGCATTTTATTCTAATTGCTTACGCAATAAGGAAATAACATGACCAAACGGTCATGTTATTTCTGCGCAGATCCTTAGCGGTTTTCCAGGGCAGATCCTTAGCCGCATGTAACGGGCGCTGCCCTAATCTTTCCAGGGGAAAATAAAATTCTTCAGGGTGCGGGTGCCGGTTCTCTCCCGTTCATCAATAAGAATCGCGTCCCAGGGGATCTGGGGTTTCTTCTTTCCCGCGGAAGAAACGGCCTCGGGATTAGCCTCGAGCCAGTCGTATTTGAGGAGGCGCAGGCGCAGGGCTTCATCCTGGTAGAGCAGCATTCCTGCGAAGCCGGGAAAAAGGAAGGCGAGGAGGGCGGAAAGCGCCATCACAAATACCGTGCTGATAAAGGTAAAGAAAGCGAAGCCGGGATTGTCAAAAAAGATGATAAAACACTTCTTGAAGGCCTTGAGAAGTTTGGGCTCAAGCCGGGAACAGACGGTAAAGAAGAACTGGAGGGAAAGAACCGCCACCACCATAGTCCAGAAGATCAGCGAGGCCAGAAGGAGGCCGATGAGGCTGTTCAACTGAAGGTAGAAGGGGATCACCATGGTTACCATGGTGAAGACAAGGAAAGCCAGGCCCCCCATCACGAGGCCGGCGGGCCAGGCGGTTTTGAGATTGTCAAAAAAATCCCGGAAGCCGAAGCCGCTGTTGTCGGAAACGGTTTTAAGGCAGAGGGCCGCGGTGGACAGATATACGCAGCACAAGAGGATGCCGGTAAGAACCACGCCAATGGAGAGGACGGGGATATCCGCAAGCAGGCTGGGGAGCAGAAGGGTAAAGGCAAGGGGCGCAAAGAAGCCCAAATTGAGCAGCGCAACCCTGAACATGTTGTCCCAGAGGTCAAAGAAATTCTTCTTTATCAAAAAACCAATCATGAATACCACTATATACTGAAAAACCATCCTCGTCCACTCATGAAGGGGCTTGATTTTTCCGATGTTATAGTAGGAATTTATACTGTGGATATAGAAAAAACCATTGATGAACAGGAAAAAGATCTCTTTGTCAAGATCTTCCGGAAGCTTGCCGCATACCGGGATCCTTACCAGTCCATCACCGATATTTTGGGCGATCTCTGCGATTTTTTTGGTTTCTACTCAGGTTTTGTCTATGAGGCGGATCATTCACAGATCTTCCATTTGATTGAACGCTATATCCACGACAGCGCTTCCAGCCTGAAGGATGAATTTCTTCTTTCAGACTACCTTTCCCGCAGGGATATTGAGCTTCTTACAGAGCAGACCGGGGAAATTGTCTACCTCAACTCCAGAAAAAACAAAATGGGCTCAAAATTCCTTGAGTTTTTCTCCGCGAAGACCCTGATCATGGTGCCGGTTATCTTTGAAACTCAGCTTCCTATTGCCTTTGTGGGTCTCATGGATCGCCGGCGGCCCATCCGTCTCTCCAAACAGGAGATAAACGACGCCGATGCGGTGCTTTCCGTTCTGGCGGGCCATATAAAGACGCGGGTTTACCAGAAACGGCTTGAATATGCCCTTGAATCCATGAAAAACATCGTGGATAACGCGGGGCTGGACATCTATGTAAGCGATTTCCGGAGCAGCGAGGTGATCTTTGCCAATGAATCCCTCGTTTCCCGTTACGGGGGAAGCAAGAAGGTTATCGGAAAGCGCTGCTGGGAACTCTTTCCCATGGGGAAAAAAAACTGCGATAGTTATCCCCGGAAAAACGGGGATATGCCGGAAGAAGAAAGCGGCCTTTCCGCCTGGGATTACCATGATGAAAAGAACGATACCTGGTACCATATTCTCGATACTCCCTGCCGTTGGGTGGATGGGCGGCTTGCACATGTGGTAAGTTTCGTCGATATTACCGAAAACAAGAAGAATGAAGAGCTGATCCGCAAAATGGCGGAATACGATACCCTCACCGGGATTCCCAACCGGAGGAAATTCATTCAGGATCTGGAAGATAATCTCAAGAGAGCCCGTACAGAGGGCCGGGGAGGTTACCTCCTCTTCATGGATCTGGATGATTTCAAGAAAACCAATGACACTCTGGGCCACCTTACAGGAGACGCTCTGCTCCGTTCGATTGGGGAATGGCTCTATGCCGAAAGAGATGCGCTGGGCATGCCCTATCGTTACGGCGGGGATGAATTCGTGATCATTACGGAAGACACGGAACCCAAAGACCTCGACGGTATCCGGGATCTGCTCCTTGACCGTTTTGAAAAACGCTGGCGGATTCGGGATCACTCGGTGAAATGCGGGGTAAGTATAGGCGCCTGCCCCTATCCTTCAGGCAAAATGGAAGCCAATGAGATCATCCAGCAGGCTGACGCCGCCATGTATACCGTAAAAAAGAGCGGCAAACACGGTTTCCGCCTCTTCACCCCCGCCGAATAAGGATGAGACTGTTCCAATCCTGCAGGATCGCAACCTTTGAACAAGTTCATTTTGACAAAAAATTAAATTCCGTTTAGTATATTTATTATTATGTTAAAATTCAAAGACTATCTGGCGGATTGGCCGGATGTAAACTATCAAAACTTTATTGAATGGCTGGACGCCGGGGAAAAACGGTTTTCCAACAATCCTGCCATCTTCTATAGGTCAGGAAAGCAAAGGGATTTTACCGTCTGGAGCTATACAAAGTATGCCGGTGAATGCCGCAGAATCGCCCGCGGACTTCTGGCCGCGGGTCTCGGCAAGGGAGACAGGGTAGTTCTCTGGGCGGAAAACCGTCCCGAATGGATGGCGGTCTGGATGGGAGCGGCAATAGCGGGGCTTGTCATCGTTCCGGTTGACTTTCTTGTCCCGGAGAAAGAGTGCCTCAATATCATCAAAATGACCAAGGCCGGGGCTTTTTTCTATTCCGGGAGAAAACAGAGTTTTGTCGATTCCTTTGAGGCTGAAAACCTGCGGCTTGCCGTAAAAGTCTGCATCAGCAAGGCGGACGGTTCCGGCGGAGAGGAAGACACCCCCTTCTACAGTTTTGGACGGGAGAACGAAAATCAGGCGCTTCCCGGCGCCTCCTCTATTGCCGGCAGAGATCCGGTTTCCATCGTCTTTACCAGCGGCACTACGGGTTTTGCCAAGGGCGTTACCCTCTGCCACAGGGGGATCATCGCCAATGTAAACGGGGCAATTCTCTCCCTGAGGGCATACGAATGGGATCGTTTTATCAATGTGCTCCCCCTTCACCATACCTATCCCACAACCTGTTCCTTCATCGCTCCCCTCACACTGGGCGCCGGAACAATTATCGTAGAAAAACTGGTGGGAAAAGTGGTAGTGGATGATATACACGACGCCAAAGGAACCTTCCTTATTGCCGTGCCCCTGCTCTACGATAAAGTCATGGTGGCCCTGAACCAGGGTTTCCAGGAACTCCCCTTCCTCCTCAGGGCGGTATTCAATCTGCTGAGGAAGATCTCCCTGGCCGAAGCGCACAGGGGACGGATTGGTTTTGGACGGGCGATGCTCTACATCATCAGGAAAAAGGCAAAACTTTCGTCGATAAGGATAATGGTAGCCGGGGGAGGGGCCCTCAACCCCAAAACAGCCGACTTTTTTGATTCCTTCGGTTTCAACATGGTGCACGGTTACGGCATGAGCGAGAACAGCCCCCTTATCAGCGTGAACACACCCTGGCACCGGCGCAATGAATCTGTGGGCCTCCCGGTAAAGGACACCTTTGTAAAGATAATCGAAGCGGATGAGGAAGGCCGCGGGGAAATCGCGGTAATGTCGCCTTCCCTCATGCTCGGGTACTTTGAAAATCCCGAAGCCACAACAGAAATGTTCGATGAAGACGGCTGCCTCAAGACAGGGGATCTGGGCTATCTGGACAGTGATGGTTTTATCTACATCAACGGAAGGAAGAAGAACCTCATCGTAAGTTCCGGAGGCAAGAATATCTATCCCGAAGAGATTGAAAAATATTTTTCCTCTTCACGGGTCATCGGCGAAATTCTCGTGGTCGGCCGCAAGGAGAAAGATTTTGGAGGCGAACAGATAGTGGCGGTAACGGTTCCCAATTTTGAAACACTCGCCGGGGATTATCCGGGCAGGGAACATGACGAAGAGTTCGTCAAGAAGCTTATCAAGAACGAAATTGAAAATATAAACCGCAGCCTTCCCGGCTACAAGAAGATTACCGACTTTATTTTACGCACCGAGCCTTTCGAAAAAAATGCCCAGCAGAAGATACTCAGGTTTTTATACAAGAATTACGAGAACCCTTGAGGCGGAAGAGTTTCTATGGATTGGTAAGCGGCTTATCCCCCTGTGATTTACCGTTTACACAAAATTTGTTACAAGTTCTCTTCTTTTGCCCATATACCCGTCATTTAATAACCTGAAATCCCTGCTTATTTATGACAACGCCGGGGGTTCGCCGGGGCTGTTATTGGACTCTCTTAAACGGCTCAGGGATCTGCCGGGGGATTGGGAAATCTATCCTTCCCATTGCGGAAGAACCAGTCTATCCCACGAACGGGAGACAAACCTTGCTGCCCTGCCACGGGTCCGTATCGCCGAGTTTGTTACACTGGATCCCGCCTTCCGGTGAAACCGCCGGTTGAACTCCTTGATGAAACGCAGGAGGGCGGCGTTAGCCTGTTCCATCATGGTAACACCGTTCAAGGCGAACCAGACCGGCAGACGGCTTTGCAGAGTTTCCCACAGCGGCAGGAAAGGAGATGTTGACAAAAGGGTTGACCGTTCTTTCATCTCCTCAAGCGTGACAGTCAATTATAGTCAGGAATTTCACTTGTTAAAGGAGATCGAATACCGTATACCGGTGGAGAAACGGAGACCGGCGGCGAGGTCGGCGTTCCAGTTCCGGTCGCTGCCTTCGTAAATGTACGATTGCCAGGCCAGTTCCGCATAGGGCGACAGGACGCCGGGGCCTGCCTCCATGGAGAAGGGGGCTGCGCTGAAACCTGCGGCGCCGAACCAGCTTGAGCCTCCGGAATAATGCCTCTCTCCGTTATCGGACTTAAAAACCGGATCCCCGGCGCCCACTACCGGGCCTGCAAAGATCCTGAAACGGTCATCAAAACCGATGGAAAGGGTGATGGGCATGCGGAAAACTCCCAGGCCGGCATCCCATTCGGGCCGGAGTTCGACGCCGGGAAGGATCGCTTTGGAAAAGGCCTGGGTTTCAATGGCGGCGCGGAGCTGGGAAGCAAAACCGCGGACAGGGTAGCCTTCGGAATAGAAACCGTTCCAGGAAGGAGCCAGCGCAAGGCCCACAACGATGCGGCCGGGATGTTCCCCGGTATCGCTCTTCCAGAAATCCCCCATTCCACGGTTCTCCGGGGTTTTTGTCCGGGGGCTCTTGCTTTCCGGGGAGAAACCTTCACCCCGCTTCGGTCCGGAGGAGGGCTCTGAAATGTCCTCTTCCCTCTTGGAGCCGCCGGTTTCCGGGGCGGAGGCAATATGGGTTCCGCCTTCAACAGGGAAACCTTCCCCTTCGGGAATGGCGCGTCCGCTTCCCGCATAATTGCCCTTCCAGTAGCTTTCGCTCAATTGGGAATAGACGACGCCTGTCTTTGGACCTTCGGAGGCGGCATGAATAAAACGGCCCTGACCCGAATAGATGCCCACGTGGGTAATGGATTTTGATGAAGTAGTCCTGAAAAAGACCAGATCCCCCGGCTGCAGTTGAAGTTCTTCAATCTTTTCGGCCCAGGTGTAGAGGCCGGCCGCGGTTCTGGGCACCGCCGCGCCCAGGGCATCCTTAAAACTTGCTATCACCAGACCGGAACAGTCCATGCCCCGCCTGTCGGTTCCCCCGTAACGGTAGGGAGTGCCCTGGTACTTGTCCGCCGCGGAAAGCAGAGCCAGGCGGGCCTGCCGGGCAGCATCAGGGGAAGCTTCCCCGGAACTTTCTTCAAAAGAGGGCAAAATACCCTGCAGGGGAGCGGCTGCAAAAAGGGGCAAAGAGAGGCCGCAAAGCCCCAGACAGAGAAATATACGGAACAGTGAGCCTGCCCCAAAACTAATTGACAATGCGCCGCGCGCACGGTTTTGGGGCAGGCTCTTGCGGTTTTTCAGGCTTTCAGCCTTACAAAACGGCGAATTTCGAGGCTGCTTTCCCAAAAACTGAAGTTTTGGGAAAGCCTCCGGTTTCTGCCTTTTTACTTCCATCATCCTATTATCGGAATATAAAGGACTGAAAAAGAAGAATTTTTAAGCGCAGGCATCATTCACTGTTTCGTGTCTGTCCACAAAGTCGGTTACTTTGCGGCCTGCGGGCCAGGGCCGCCTTGAAGGCTTCCATGTCCGCATCGGAGAGGGGGCCGTGGGGAAGCAATTCTTCAACACTGATGTCAAGCTCGAAGGGCCGGCGGGCAACATGTTCGGGATAATGGGCGTCGGAGGAGGTGGTCAAGGGGTAGCCGTAGGTCTGTATTGGTTTATCCCCTCCTCCTTTGGGGGGAATCCGGGTGCACTCCAGCGCGGCCCAGGGGCCCTTGACCACTACCCCAAGCTGGCTTGTCATGGAGAAGGCCGGCCGGTCAACGTGGGCCGGGATCACGATCCCGCCATAAGAAGCAACCCTGGGCCCCAGATCCTCAATACTCAGATCGATGGCGCTGGGGAGAAAGTATTCCACTTCCCCTTCAATGTTGTCGTTTTCATCCACATAGACCTGATCTCCTGTCTTTTCGGGGTCATTGGGGAAGGGGGTAATGATGCTGTATGCGTATTCACCCCAGGAAAGGGCCGCTTCTAAATTCGTAAAGAGGCAGAGCGCGTGGATCTCCTCCGCGGTGGTAGCCTCCATGCCGTAAATGGGAATAATTCCCAGCGGAGGGCAGATTTTGGCAAAGGCCGGGCAGTTGAGGCTTGAATTGTGATCGGTAAGGGCAAGAAGCTTGACGCCTTTGGAAGAGGCAATTTCGGCAAGGAGGCGGGGGGAAAGATCCAGGGAACCACAGGGGGAAAGACAGGAATGATTATGCAGATCAGAGAGCAAGGCGTAAAAGCTCCCAGAGTTTGCCCGATACGGTGAACTGGTTTTCTCCGGTCAGGAGCACAGCGATGCCCTCCTCCGCGGCGGCTTCCAGCATGTCGGGGGGCAGGGGCCGTTTATTACACACGATGATCGCCGCAATGTTTACCAGAGAGGCCACGGCCACGGTGTTCTTGTGGGCCTGGATGGTGATAAGGGCGCCTCCATCCTTGGCATGTGCCATTACATCGGAAAGGAGATCTCCCGTGTAGGCCCCGGTAAGGGCGGCATCCTCGAACTTCTCCTGCATTATTTCGGCGCCCAGCGCCGCGGCAAGTTCCCGGACTGTCATATCAGAGATCCTTTGCCCCCGCCTCTTCCTTGGGCGAATTAAGGTAAACCACGGAACGTACCGTAGTGCCTTCTCCTGCGGAAGAGTTGATCGCAAACTCGTCGGAAACCCGCTTGGTATTGGCAAGACCCATACCCGCGCCGAAACCCAGGGAACGTACATACTCGTTGGCCGTTGACCAGCCTTCCTGCAGGGCCTGATTCACATCGGCAATACCGGGCCCCGTATCCGTCGCCACGATGATGATCTTGTCCGGCTGAATGGAACAACTCACCGTTCCCCCGTTGGAATGTACCACCTGATTGATCTCAAGCTCGTAACTGGCAATGGCTATGCGGCGGATGATCTTCGGATCGATATTCCGCTGTTTCAGGGCCTTCTTTATCTCCGTGGACGCGCGTCCTGCCATCTCAAAATCGTAACGGGTCGTGGAAAATTCCATCTCCGAATAGCCGGAGGCAGCCTTATTCCCATCCTGATTCATCTTTTCCAAACGAAGCACCTCTCTGTTCATCTCCACGAGGAGGGTTCGGATTACATCCATTGAGGTAAGGATTCCTACCAACTCCTGTTTCTTGTTGAGCACCGGAAAACGGCCATAACGGTATTTATTGAGGTAGGAAACGGCAAACGACAGGGGCATATCATCCTGAAGAACGGTAATATCCCTGGTCATTTTCTCTCCCACCGTGCTGTCTATGTAACCCTTGTCCAGGGCGGTGATAATATCATCAATCGAAACAAGGCCCACCAGCTTCTGATCTTCCACGATTGGTATGCCGGTAATATGGTTCTCCCGCATAAGGGCCTGCATGTGCCGCATTGAGTCCCCTTTATCACCGGAGATCACCGCGGTAGCCATCACATCTTTGACCTTGAGCTGATAGAGCATCTCCAGAACCACGCTGGGAGAGTCTACGGTGCTTATGGGAATGTCGTTTGCATGGGGATCGGCCTCAATGGCGCTCATTTGCCTTTTCCCAGAACGTATTTTTCGATCACTTCGACTATGCCGTCATCGTCGTTGGTTTTTTTGGTTACCAGGGAAGCGATATTCTTGATCCGTTCATCCCCGTTTGCCATGGCTACCCCAATTCCGGCCCAGCGGATCATGGCTTCGTCGTTTAAGGAATCGCCAATGGCGAGAACTTCTTCCTGCTTAATACCGAAGGTTTCCGCCACCTTTGCCAGGGCAGTACCCTTGTCGGTTCCGGCGGGCAGCAGTTCCAGAAAGTAGGGCCTGCTGGTAAACAGGGTGATGTCGCTGCCGAGATAAGTCCTGAGAATACTCTCCAGGGGAGAGAGGAGCATGGGATCTCCGGGAATAATCAGTTTATAAACCCCCTGGGCAACCATTCCCCGGAAATTCTCAACCACCACCTGCCTGAGACCGGTAAGTTTCTGATCCGTATCGGCAAATTCATTTGAACGGGACACATACATGATGTCATCTTCGTAGATCTGAACCGCAAAACCTTCCGCCGCGGCCAGATCAAAAGCGGAAAGGGCGGTTTCTACCTTGATCCGCCTTTCAAAAATCGTTTTACCTGTGTTGGTTTCCCGGATAACCGTACCGTTATTGCAGATTAGATAGCCGGGACGGCGATTCATGCCTAAAAGCCGGGAAAAATCCTCCATTGCTACCGGAGCACGCCCCGATGCCAGGGTTACCACAACACCGGCACCCTGAGCCTTTTTAATCACACTCCGGGTGCGGTAGGAAATGGAAAGATCCGAGCGAAGCAGGGTATCATCCAAGTCCAGGGCGAGCAGGCGAATAGGCATCATATACATAGAATAAACCCTTGTTATCCACAATTCAATAGCATTATAATTTCCCCATGGGAAAGACCTATGTTTTTGTAAACCAGAAAGGAGGGGTAGGGAAAACTACTTCCGCCCTGAACATAGGCGCCTATCTGGCAGAGGAAGGAAAAAAAGTGCTCCTGGTGGATTTTGATTCCCAGGCTAACCTTTCCAGCGGCATAGGCGCCAATAAGCCTCCAAAACCGGGAATCTATGAACTTTTGTCCGGGAAGGTAAAGATAGAAGGGGTAATCCGCACGACCACGATTCCCGGCCTTGATGTGATTCCGGCCAGCATCGATCTTTCCGGGGCGGCCGTAGAATTAATTGAACAGAAAGAGCGGAATTTTTTCCTTAAAAAAGCCCTCGAACCGGTAAAAGATGCCTACGATTACCTGTTGATTGACTGCCCGCCTTCGCTGGGTATCCTGACCCTCAACGGCATGACCGCGGCAGATGCGGTGCTGATCCCCATGCAGTGTGAATATTTTGCCATGGAAGGCCTTACCCTGCTCCTGCAGACGATCAAAAAGATCCAGAAAAACCTCAATCCCCCCCTGGATATTGGGGGAATTTTCTTTACCATGTACGATCCCCGGACACGGCTTGCCCAGGATGTAGTCCGGGAAGTCTCCGGTTACTTCAAAAGCCGGGTTTTTTCCACCATTATTCCCAGAAATGTGCGGCTCTCCGAAGCTCCCAGTTACGGATTACCGATTAGCCGCTACGATCCTGAGTGTTCCGGGGCCAGGGCCTACCGGAGCCTTGCCAGGGAGGTACTTACCCGTGGCGCCTAAAACACCAAAACACGGCCTGGGCCGGGGCATGGAAGCCCTCATGGACGACATGAATTCCGGAATGGAAGAGCAGGAACTTCCGCTTGAAGATGAAGCAGACATCAATGATGCCGGGGAAGAAGATGCCGGCATCAGCCTCGCCGAAATAGCCTCCCTTAAAGGACTGGCTTCAGAAGATAAAAAGGCGCTTCCCCCGCGGGCCAAAGCCGGAAAAACCCTTCCTGAGACCGGGCAGACGGAAACAGGGACGGAACATGCCGCAGACATCGCCCCGGCCGTTTCCCCGCTCCTCGTCCCCCTTTCCTCCCTGAAACCCAATCCCGGCCAGCCTCGCAAGCACTTTGACGAGGAAAGTCTCAGGGAACTTGCCGATTCCATCAGGGAACACGGCATCATTCAGCCGATTATTGCCGAAAACGCAGGCGACGGCAGCTACATCATCATCGCCGGGGAACGGCGGAGCAGGGCCGCCGCTCTTGCCGGCCTTGCGGAAGTACCGGTCATTCTCCGCTCCTATCCCGAACTGGAACGCCTGGAAATTTCCCTTATCGAAAACGTACAGCGGGAAGACCTTAACCCAATTGAAGAGGCTTCCGCGTATAAAACCCTCATGGAAATTTCAGGACTATCCCAGGAAGAAGCGGCCCTCCGTGTAGGAAAGAACCGTTCTACCGTGGCAAATGCCCTCCGCCTCCTCAAACTGCCTGTCCCTGTACAGGAAAGCCTCGCCAAAGGGGAACTCAGTTCCGGCCATGCACGGGCAATCCTCATGGTGAACCAGGCCGAAAAACAGGCCCTGCTCTTCAGGGAAATCCTGAGCAAGAGCCTTTCCGTCCGGGAAGCGGAGAAACAGGCCGCCGCTCTTAACGGCGAAAACGGCAAAAAAACTCCCCAAAAGGGCGAAAAACCCGCCCGCCGAGCCCCGGAACTTGACGCCATGGAAGAAAAATTCATCAGCGCCCTCGGTACCAAGGTGGTCATAGACGGAGACCTCAACAAGGGCCTCATCCATATCGACTACTACTCCATGGAAGACCTGGAACGGCTCTACGAGATCCTGGGGTAACGCTGATTTAAGCTATTCTTGTGGTTAAAAAAGTAAATGCAGAAGCCCTGGGTGAGCGCGTTGACAGCAGTCCGGAAGGCAGATAGACTAAAAATATGGGAGACCGGGTGGTATTCAGCCCTTCGGCGTTCAAACATCACGAGACCGAGGAGCCTGTTGCACTTGTTGATTTTTGTGCCACCAGTGGCCCAAAAATCTCGATTATCCGGCGTCCTTTGGCAGTTTGCAGGGTAAAAAATCGCCTGATCGGCGATTTTTTGGGG
>JAIRNJ010000061.1 GCA_031258115.1 Treponema sp.
TGTATCTCTAATACCTATTGCTCTTGGGGGGTTTCTTTCTCTCTCAATTCTTTGTTCAGCTTCTCACTATATCCAGGTAGTTTTTCTCTTTTCCGCTGCGATTCTTCCTGCATGGTCACAGCGGCGGGAAAAGCCAACACGGGAGAATCTCTTGTCCTTAACGCGGGCAAGGTGTATTTATAATCCCTGTTTTCAAGGAGAGGAAAATGCAAATGGAACGTAGCAGAAATCCGTTTCTTTCTGTGTTTATTCAAAATCGAATGTAATATGAAACCGTTCCAAAAACAGTCTCATATAGGATTTCTTTACTGGTATTTCTGAAGACCAGATTTACTATAAGTAAAATTTGGAAACAGAACCGGAGGACTATAATGATTCAGATGCCAAAATACCGGTGGAAGGATTTTTCCGGGAACCGTTGGCTTTACTTCCTGCTCATTCCCGGCATCGTTTATTTTGTGATTTTCAGGTATATTCCTATCTTCGGCCTGCATATTGCCTTTATGGATTTCAACCAATATAACCCCGCGGACAGCAAATGGGTTGGGTTTGCTCAGTTTATCAAGCTTTTTTCGAGAAATTCCTTTGTTCCGGTCCTGCTAAACACCCTCAAAATCAGCACACTAAAACTGTTTTGCGGCTTTCCCATTCCCATCATCCTTGCTTTGCTCATGAATGAAATGAAGATTCTTGGTTTCAAGAAGATCGTCCAGACCCTGCTGTACCTCCCCCACTTTATCTCCTGGGTTATCATGGCCGGTATCTTAATGAACCTCCTGGACCCCTCTATCGGACTTATTACTCAAGTGTTCAGGAGTGGTACCGGCGGCGGAAATCTGGTAATCATGGCGGATAAGAAGCTGTTTGTTCCCATGTTGATCGTCTCGGATGTGTATAAAAACATGGGCTGGGGTACAATAGTGTACTTTGCCGCCATGAGTGGTATAGACCCTCAGTATTACGAAGCGGCAGTCATGGACGGAGCCGGAAAACTCCGCCAGGCCCTGTCGATCACGATACCCACGATTCTTCCTACCATCGTAATCATGTTTATCCTCAGCCTGGGGAATATTCTCAATGCGGGCTTTGAACAGGTTTTTATGCTTTATTCCCCCCAAGTCTATGAAGTGGCCGATATTATCGATACTTATGTATACCGGATGGGTATTATCAGGAACGATTATGCCTTTAGTACGGCGGCGGGAATGTTCAAATCGGTGGTAGCCTTTATTCTTATCGTAACGGTTAACCAAATAGCCCGGGCAACGGAAAACCAGGGGATCTTTTAAATAAAAAGGAGAAACCAAGAATGAGTACATTACTCGATACTTCCGTCACCCTGAGCCCGCAAAAAAAAATGCTGAGAGTAGGAGTATCCAAAAGCGAAAAAATATTCGCGTGGTTCAATTATTGCTTTTTTGTCATCCTGTGTTTTGTCATGACCTACCCATTCTGGCATGTTATTATGATGTCCTTAAGTTCTTCGGAGGCTACCCTCAAGGGAGGACTTTTTCTTTGGCCCAAGGGTTTTAATCTGGATGTTTACGTCCAGGTCTTTAAAAACCCCCAAATATACACCGGCTATCAGACCACCCTCATGGTTACTATTAGCGGGACTATCTTTGGGGTTCTTTTTACCGCCGCCACCGCCTATTCTTTATCAAAAAAATATCTCCCCTTTAGTTCGGTACTTATGCTTTTGGTGTTGTTCACCATGATTTTTAACGGCGGGATGATACCAAACTATCTTCTTATCAAAAATTTGGGCCTTATCAATAACCGTCTGGCTCTGATCCTTCCGGGCTTGATAAACGCCTTTAACGTTATCATCATGAAAACATTTTTCCTGTCTCTGCCCTCCAGCCTGGAGGAATCGGCGAAAATTGACGGGGCTAACGATGTATATATTTTTGTTACCATTGTTCTTCCCCTTTCCAAAGCGGTATTGGCAACCATCGCCCTTTTTATGGCTGTAGGTTATTGGAACGACTTTTTTAGTACGGTTTTGTATATCAACGTGGGTGAAAAATGGTCCATGCAGGCGGTTCTTCGTTTCATGATCACTAACACCGCCCAGGCTTTTGCCCGGGCGGGAGTATCTGTCCAGGATTACACCAATGTAACCGAAGCCACCATCAAGGCCGGTTCCATTGTGGTAGCTACCGTGCCTATCCTTATCGTGTACCCCTTCCTTCAAAAGTATTTTGTAAAGGGTGTCATGCTGGGCAGTGTTAAAGGATGAGATTCTATAGGGGGGATGTAATCCCTTTAAATGAAATGTTTTTTGGAGGAAGCTATGAAGGAATTAGCTGTACTGGCGACGGTGGCGGCGCTGCTCTCTCTGTTCGTGAGTTGCGGCGGTGGCGGCTCAAAGAGTAGTAGCGGGGCGGCGGTAACACGGGACCCTAATGTAAAAGTGGACATTTTTGATAAGTCCCTGCCCAAAATGAAGGTCAGGGTATCAACCCTTACCGGATATACTATTCCCGACAGCCGGACGGAAAAATGGCTGGAAGAACGTTACAATATTGATATTGAGCTTGTCCCCCTTCCCGGCGCTTCGGAAGCCCCCGCTAAAACATCATTATTGATGGCCGACGACAAGGAACGGCCCGATGTAGTGTGGTGGAGCGGCATGGAAGCGGACTTTGCCAAATGGAAGGATGCGGGTCTCCTGGTAGATCTAACGGATTATATGAATAAATATACCGTTATGCGGGACTACTACGATGGCCAGGACCCCCGGATCATGTTCTACGCTTCCAGCGCGGGCGGTAGAATCTACAGGATCCCCGGTGACGTGGCCGAACCGGGCTGTGAAACCCTGTGGATCCGTAAGGACTGGCTGGACAAGTTGGGACTCCCCATCCCCAAAACCATGAAGGAGTACAACGAGGCCCTCTACGCCTTCGCCAATAAAGACCCTGACGGTAATGGCAGGAAAGATACCTACGGTTTAGCGGGACAGGGGAATGACCTCCGGAGTTTTTGGCCCTGGCAGCAGGGCGCCGGTACTGGCCGCGGTAATGTATATTTTCAGTTCGTAAAAATGCCCGACGGTTCCTATGAATTCTCCGGCGCCACCGAAGATACCAGGAAATGGCTTGGACAGGTTGCGCAGCTCATGAAAGACGGGGTTATTAACCCGAATGTCGTAGTCCCCACCACCAGCCGAGGTGAGGAAATGGCCCGGGGCGGTTTCGGTTCCATGCATGCATGGGTAGCCTGGAACAACCCCAATACAACCTTTGATTCTTTTTATGCCACTAATCCCGGCGCCGAGTGGGTTCCTCTCCGGATGCCTGTGGGCGACACCCCCGGAAACGATGGTTACGGTGTTGAAAATGCCGGGTATCTAAGCGCATGGTGTTTCTTTGGCATCACCAAAAGCGCCTCCGATCCTGAACGGCTTTATGCCATTTGGGATGACATGGGCGCTCCGGAACCTTATGTGATCAAACGCTGGGGCCTCGAAGGCCAAGAATACGTCACTAATCCCGATGGTTCCCATACCCTGCTCATCCGCCCCGGCAGCAATGAAGCCTTGGAAAAGCAGATCGGTATTGACCTGTTCCACGATCTTTTTGCCCGGAAAGATGAGTACAATTTTTCCAATACTCCGGAGACAGTTCAGCTCTTTGCGGATCGCACCAGGGACAGCCGCGCCGCCTATGATATTGGCATCGAGAAAAAAGATCCCAATATGTACGCGGCCTGGAACGAATACGGTGCTGAACTTCTGGACATCCGAAACGCCTATATCTACAATGTTATCGGCGGCACCGAATCCATCAACGACTGGGATGCGTACATTGCCAGGCTTAAGGCCAATGGCTTAGACGAAGTCCTGGCTGAACTGAATGAGTTGTATCCAAAGCAGCAGGAGGAAGAGCGGGCCTACCTCTCTTCCAGGGGTTTCTAATCTTGTCGCTAC
>JAIRNJ010000110.1 GCA_031258115.1 Treponema sp.
TGCACTATGCAAAACACATCGGTAATGAAATATCTCAAAAAATGTTTAGCTGCGTTCTTTAGTTTTGATTCATTTCCGAATGACATAAATCTGGCCTAATCGCTGTGAACGGTTACGAAAAAATTACATTAGTGACTGCGTGAAACTGCTTTTTTTTAAAGACTCCGCCTTTTATCGGAAAACTTTTATACACATTTCTGAATTCGATTTTACTCACCGGAATTACCTTCCTTTGCCTGACAATGGCAGGCGCAGAAGTGATCAGTCCCCCCGGAACGGAATTCGGGAATGATTTTATCGCAAGGTTCCAGCCTTTCGCCGCACCGGGAATAAAACAGGCATCCTTCCGGCGGGGTTATCAAATCGGGAACACTGCCGGGTATACCATTCAGTTTTTTCTTTTCCCCTAATAGTGAGGGAAAGGCCCGCAAAAGCCCCCGGGTATAGGGATGAAAGGCTCCGTTTTTAAGGCTGTCCACCGGACCAAGTTCTACCAGCCTGCCGGCGTACATGATACCTATCCTGTCGCAGATTTCCAGCATCAGGGGGAGATCATGGGTAATAAACATAATGGAAAATCCCATTTTTGCTTTTAATTCCATGATTTTCCGTATAATATTGTACTGGACAACTACATCCAGGGCTGTCGTGGGTTCATCAAAAATGATTAAATCCGGCTGTAGAGCCAGAGCCATCGCGATAACCACCCGCTGGCGCATGCCGCCGGATAATTCATGGGGATAGGCGCCGATTCTGCCGGCATCAATATTTACCAGAGACAGAAGCTCCCTGGCTCTGTCAAGAGCTTTCTTTCCCGTCATGTCCCGGTGAGCAAGAACGGCGTCACAGAGCTGGCTGCCGATGGTGATAACGGGATTCAGGTTGTTCATGGCGCTTTGCAATACCATGGAAGCCCTGTCCCAGCGGAACAGCCTGAGAGCTTCATTTCCAAGAGACAGTACATTTGTGCCGTTAAAAATTATCTCCCCAGAGTTGATACTTGCCGCCTCTTTGAGAAGCCGCATAAGGGCAAAGGCTATGGTTGATTTACCGCACCCTGATTCTCCGGCAAGCCCAAAAACTCACCCTTGTGGATAGTAAAACTGACACCGCTGACAGCCTTTAAACGCCCCCGGGGGACTGAATACTCGATGCTGAGATTCCTTACTTCCAATAATGATTCCCTCATAACCTGTCCCTATAATTTTACCGCCCCGCCCCTGTCGTTTGCGTAAATGTCAAGAAAGGAATTCCCGATGAGCATAAAGCTGTACCCCAAGGTAGCGATACACAATCCCGGCGGAAGCATCCAATACCAGGCATTGTACATTATCGCGCCATTATCAAACGCGATTGAAAGCATTTTGCCCCAGCTGATCAATGTCGGATCGCCTATACCCAGGAAGCTCATGGCCGCTTCGGTCAGCATGGAGGTGGTGATGACCATAACCATATTTGCGGTAACCACGGGGATAATATTGGGGAGCAGTTCCCTGAACATAATCTCAAACGGTCCCATACCGAGGGCTTTGGCGGCATCGATATAGTCTCTCTTTGATTCGGACAAGGTCTGGGAACGTATGCTCCGTGCCATCCACAGCCAGCTTAGAGCGCCAATAATAAGAATCGTACCGGTAATGCGCATGTCTTTGACAAAGGAAGCGACTACGATCATGACCGCCAGGGTGGGGATGACCAGCAGTACATCCACCAGCCTCATAAGAGCTTCCCCGAGAAGACCGCCCATATATCCTGATATGAGGCCCACTGCTATGCCGATAAGACTGGTGAGAAGCCCCGCGAAGATGCCCACCATAAGGGTTACTCTGGTGCCGAATACCAGTTGGGAAAACAAGTCCTGACCATAACTGTTGACCCCCAGAATATGTTTGGCCGAGGGCTTCTCCCAGGGAACGAATTCAATGGTTTTCGGTCCGTAGGGGGCTATCAGCGGCGCAAAGACGGCTGCAATAGTAAAAAATAAAATAACACCGAGCCCTATTTTTGCCCTTGTGTTATTCAACAGATATTTTTTCCACATCGAATATCTCCCGGCACCTTACTGCTCCTGCACCCAAGCCGCATAAAAATTCACGAAAGTCCCACCCGGGGGTCCAGCAAAGGATAAATCAGATCCGCCAAAAAATTCATAAAAATGATGCTGACTGCGATTATGGTAAAACAGCCCTGAATAAGAGGATAATCCTGGTTATAAATCGCGTTCATGATCGTTAAGCCAATTCCCGGATACGAAAAAATAAGTTCCGTCGTTATAGCGCCTCCGACTGCGGCGCCCAAACTCAGCATCAAGCCGGTAAAAGAAGGCAAAAGGGCGTTACGAAGGGCATATTTTATCAGAATTTTGCTTCTCCTGAGCCCTTTTGCCTGGGCAAGGGTAATATAATCCTCGGAAAATATTTGAAGAATATTGCTCCTCATCATGACCATTCTGCCCGCCAGGGATATGACGATCAGGGAAAGAACCGGTAAAAACGCATGATAGCATATAGGCCCGACAAGACGGTACCAGGGAGTCCCCGGCGGAATTCCGGAAGGCATGGCATGAGACATGGGAAACCAGCGAAGATAAAAACTCAATCCCATAAGGATCAACATGCTGATAAAAAAGGCCGGCGTTGATTGAATATAAAAAGAAGTTCCCACTACGATGTGGTCGAAAATTTTTCCTTTTTTCAGCGCCGCCAGAGTACCCAGAATCCAGGCAATGACAAATGAGAGCACCGTGGAGATCAGCACAATAAACAGCGTCCAGGGAATTGCCCTGCCAATAATGGCGGCTACCGGTACGGGAAATATGCTGAAAGAAATACCCATATTTCCCTTGAGTAATTCATCGAGATACAGCACATACTGCTCAAAGACCCCCTTGTCCAAACCAAATTGAACCCGCAGGGCATCCGCATATTCCCGGGAACCCATGGCAGTAGTGCTGGCAATATATTCAGCCGGATCACCCCCCATTAAACGGGGAAGGATGAAGTTAATAGTCAGCGCCACCCAGAGGGTAAACAAGGCGCCGGCTATCCTTCTGATTATATAGTTGACCGAAATTCGCATTTATTTGTTTTCGTAAATCTTGATAATCCCCTGGGTACTGAACACTGTTGCGGTAGTATCCCACCCTGAATACCGCCCTCCGTCGTAGTAAGGAATATGGCCGCCCAGATACATAGGAATAAACGGAACATCATCAATAATAATATCCTGGATCTTATAGTAAAGCTCTTTCTGTTTCGCCGGGTCCATCTCGCTGGAAACCTGATCCAAAAGCGCATCAACCTGGGGATTCCGGTAACGGAAGTAATTTGTCCCCATTGTCGTCTGGCCCGAAGGAGCGGTCATAGACGAATGGAAGGAGGTATTCAGCGCCGCGTAGGGATCGACCAGATATGCAATCTGATTTTGCAGTAAATCGTAGCGGCCGGTTTGCAGCAATTGGGTCAATTCTGCCCAGGTGGCAAGCCTGGGTATGATCTCAATACCGATGTTGAGGAGCCACTGTTGGATCATCCCCGCTTCCATTTGCTGCGCAGGAGCGCCGGACGCGTTATGATAAGTAAAGGAAAGACGTTTACCGTTTTTCTGATAAATTCCGTCCCTCCCCTTTGAATAACCGGCTCTTTCCAGCAGCGCCATGGCCCCGGCGGGATCATACACATGAGGCTGTCTCGCCTTTTCGCTCTGTAGTTCTCCGAAAAGACCGGAAAGCCAGCCCGCACTGGTAGGCAAGGCGGCGTTATATTCTCCCTTGGTAATAAGATCGCCGACATTTACCGCCATGCTCATGGCTTTGCGGACATTCACATCCGCAAGCAGGGGGTTTTCGTTGTTCATGGCTACGACAAAGTTGTTTGTACTGTTGTACACCTGTATTTTTGCCCCCGGCTTAGTAAGGAGTTCCGGGATACTCGGCATAGTCATAGTTCCCAAGCTGGCATAAATATCTCCCCGGATCAGGTTAAGCATCAAATTGGGGGAACTGTTAAAGATTTTACAAACGATGGCATCAAGCTTGGGAGCGCCCCGCCAGTATTGTTTATTCGCCGTAAACTGAATATCCGTACCGGAATTATAGGCCGTCCATATAAAAGGACCGGAGCCTATAGGTTTTTCATTCAGGGCATTGACGACCGAAGGAAGGGCTTCCCAGATATGTTTGGGGACAATAAACACATCATTGGTATAATAGGGCAGCGAAGGAAAACGCTGGGATAATCTAAAAATAACTTTATTACCGCTGGCTTCTACGGACGAAAGTTTTTTCCATAATCCGAATCTGTCAAGCATAGGATCCGTTTTAAGGACATCATACGTATAGGCCACATCGGCGGCGGTCAGGGGCTTGCCATCATGCCAGACAATACCGTCCCGGATAGCGAAAGTCAGGGACAGGTTATCAGAACCCCATTCATAGCCGGTCGCTATCGCCGGTTCCAGTTTTCCGGCTATCGGGTTAAAGTACATCAAGGTCTCATACATAAAGGGAAGCAGATCTGCCTTGGTATTTGCCGGGAAAAAGGGGTTCTTTACCGCCATCTGGGTATCAAAAATAAACTCTCCCATAACAAGAGTACCGCCTCCGGCTGCCCCACTCTGGGCGGAACCGCTGGTCTGACTCTGCTGCTGATCGCCTCCCGCAAAAACAGTTGCCGCTATGCAGCACATGAGTATTGCGGCATAAAAAGATGACAAATTCCGTTTCATAATAATCCTCCTGATATTCAGATACCGGAAATCCGGTATAGAAATAATAGGAGCCTTTTCCTGAACACGCAATGTAAAATGTTACTGAGTTTTTTGTAAAATATTATGATACACCGGGAAACGGATCCGTATAAGAGTCCTCTCTTTTTTTTGTTCTATCTCAAGCCCGTATGATTCGCCGTATTCGAGTTTTATCCGCCTGTTTATATTGTAAAGGCCGTAAGCCCTGCCTCTGTTCGTCTCCCGGTTTTTAGTAAAGGAATAGGCCAGCACTCTGCGGATTTCTTCCAGTACCGGTCCCTCGAATCCGGGGCCATTATCCGAAATTTCAAAAATAATAACACCCTCCGTATTTCTGCCCGAGATTTCAACCTCACCGCCCTCTTCCCTTCGGGACACCCCGTGATGTACCGCGTTCTCTACCAGGGGCTGAAGTATCATCCGGCACATTTTAACATTGACTATTTCTTCCGCGATTTGAAAGAAAAACCTGAACCGGTTTTGAAAACGTATATTGGTAATCATGACATACTGTTTAACAATATTTATTTCTTCGATCACCCGTACCTTGTCCTGATAATTCATGGAATAACGCAATAATTCCGACATTGCCAGGGTTATACGGGTAATTTCATCATTCCTGTTGATTATGGCGATACTCCGTATACATTGCAGGGTATTGTTAAGAAAATGAGGATTTATCTGACTTTGCAGGGCATAAATCTCCGCCTCGTTTTTCCGCAATTCCATTTCGTATAATTTTTCCTGCGCCGTAAGGCTTGTTTTGGTATACTCCTCAATCTCATTGAGCAGTTTATTCACCCCTTCTACAATATGATCCAATTCATTTATACGCATTGGAGAAAGTCTGACATGCAACGGTTTATCATCCTGGGTCACCATGCTCTTTACCAGCCGTGAAACCGGCAGGGCGATCCTTTGTTGCAGCAGCATTATTACCATAAGAGTAATTATCGCCAGAAGAACAAATGAAAAAACAAAGAAACCTCCGATAAACCGGCTTGATTCATCCCTGAAGGCAGTTATTTCCGGAGACTTTCCGGCAGCGATGACGGTAAGTCCCATTACCTCAGATTTAGCGATAAACTCCATCGTTTTGCTTGTCCTGCGTATTTCGGGCCCGGTGGACAGTATAACCCTGCCTGAATTATCACGTATGGAAAAATTCACCGTCTTGTCAGCGATATTGGCCGAAAGCAGCTCTTTTACAGGGTTCAAGTCGCAGATAAAAATGCAAGAGGCGATTTTTCTGCCGGTGTCAAATGTCGAGAACACCTCGTTAATCGGAGTCACATATACAAAATATTCTTTTCCTTCAAAATAAAAAAAACGGCTTTCAACCGCATCGGGGTTGTCAAAATCGTATGCTGTCCCTATGAGATCCATAAATTCATATCCAAATCCCATATAATAGCTAAAGGGAACCTTGTTAAGGTTCACCACCGCAACATCATAAATAATGGGGAAATAGTTGGCGATGAAGCGTATAGTATGAAAAGCATCACTTACCATGTCCGCAACGTTAATTACGGAGGATCGTCCGGGAAAATAAAGATTCCTGAATGATTCAAAGGATGAAATATAGATGGCGATATTATGAATATTGCCGCCCATAGAACTCAGTGACGATGCGATAGTATTGGTATTGGTTTTTATATAGTCCCATCTTTGCTGACTGTTGATGCTCATAAACCGCCCCATGGAAATACCCTGAAACAACAGCATAACAGACATGGAAACAAGCACAATAAGGACAAGCTGGGTTCTCAGGCTGCGTATAGAAATTTTATGGCCTGTCAACTTCTGCCTCTTTTTGTATCTGTACCCGGTACTTGTGTGGAGGGATTCCGCTCATAGATTTAAATACCTTGCTGAAATAGTATATATCCATAAATCCGGTTTTTTCGGCGATAAGCTGTAATGGAATATTTGTTGTTCTTAACAATTCTTTTGATTTTTCTATTCTGAGGTTTACAAGATAATTGGAAAATGTATTACCGGTAAATTTTTTAAAAAGGGAACAAATGTAGTTTTTATTGAGAAAAAACTGTTCCGATAATTCCCGGAGGCTTAATTTTGTATTGTAATGGGATTTGATATAAAGGAGTATCCGGTTAAAGCGCTCTTCGTTTTCAGGAACATACACGGTATCCTCCGGAGAATTACCGGATTTCTCCGCTGCCGCTGTTTCCCCGGATTCCTGTTTATCAAGCCTCAGCCGGATATAATTAAGAGTTTTTATCATTGCGGCAGGATCAACAGGCTTGAGGCAGTAATCCAGCACTTCTTCGCGAATTGCCTGCTTTGCGAATTCAAAATCCGAATAACCGCTTAAAATGACAAAAGAAGCGCCGCATCCTTCCTCTCTGCACCGGCGGATCAATTCAAACCCATTCATCACGGGCATATTGATGTCCACAAAGACAAGGTGAGGCTTTGTTATAATGACCGGCAACTTCAAATCCAAGTTTTTCCCATGGAATACTATGCAGTATATCTATGATTACCCAGGGTTCATCATCTACAAAAACAACTTTGTACATTCTCCCCCACCAGCGGGATCTCCCCTAAAAATCAATTGGATTTTTAGGGATTCCGGGTCATTATACCCTAACTTCCATCTTTATGACTAGACAATATGAAGTGCCGATACGCTTGATTCGATCTTGGCAGAATCGCCACCCAATCCACGGGTATTCGGCTATGCCGTGAAAAAGCAGCTTTTCGGGAAAGATCCGACCTATAGTAAAAAATCAAACCTGGATTTTTTCCACCAGCGCCTCTTTAAGTGTCAATATACTCAACTTACATAGCAATATCAGAAAAATTGCTAATCTTCACTG
>JAIRNJ010000203.1 GCA_031258115.1 Treponema sp.
GAAACCTTTCTCATCAAAAACCTCATCACCAGCATGAGGAGCACGGTACAAAAGTCTGAACTCCTGGAGACCGGCTTTGCGGGCAAGATGTACGAAGACATGCTCTACGATGAATATGCAAAAGAATTCAGCAAAAGCGCGAATTTCGGCTTCGCCGAACTGGCTTACCTGGAACTCTCAGGCCAGCGCGGCAAAATCCCGGTGAATCATTTGGTGTAGACAAAATCCCGCGTCTTAACCACGATGTCCTCTTACAACACCTTGTATTTTGGGATTGGATCAACAAATACCCAAACGCCGATATTGCTCCGGCGGAGCCTCATTATCCTTCATCAGAGTAATTAATTTTTCTTCCATCTCTTTTACCAGACCCGGATTATTTTTAACAGGATGTAATTGTCCGGAATCTCCCGCAAGATCAAAGAGCAAATCCCCTTCGGTAAAAATCCCCGGAGGATTATGACAGGCGTCAAAACGCATGAGAGGCAGATCTTTGGTAAACCCGAAAGGCTTGACTTTTTCCATGGTCTTTATTTCTTCAGGGGAGAAAAACCACATCATATGGGTCGGCATGAGGGTATAGTTGTAAAGAGGCCCATTTTCCGGGGAAGCCGGGGCTTTCATATAGACATAACGGCCGTCGATACAACAAACATGACTGCCATGAACGCCGAACAATCCCGCTTCCCGGATAGATCTGTTTTCCGAGATGAGAGGGACGATGGACCTTCCCTGCATATCCTGGGGCAGGAGCAGATTAAAGTAATCCAGAATCGTGGCGGGAATATCAATGGTCTGAACCAGGCCGGAACGGGTTTCATTCTTTTTTCCAAACCGGGGATCCCAGATAAAGAGCGGTGTATGGGCTATCTCGTTATATTGGGGCATGTAGTTTTTTGCCCAGTATCCGTGCTCCCCAAGCAAGAAACCATGATCCGTATTCACGATAAGCATTGTATCCTGCCACAACGAAAGCCGGTCAAAAATATTCAGAATTTCGCCGAGGTAGTGATCGCACATGCTGAGAAGAGCCATATAAGAACGCCGGGCTTCGTCAATTTCACCGGGGCTTTCTTTTACCGGCGCATAGTCGGGCCATTCAAATCTGGGGCCCTTGTAGCTGCTGGGATACAGATCCCGGTATTTCTGATACGTAAAAAAAGGTTCATGGGGATCAAAGGTTTCTATTTGAAGAAACCACGGATCTTTTTCTCTATTGGTTTGGATGAATTCCATTCCTGCCTTAAAAGTAAGAACCTGAGAATGCTCTGCTTCGTTCCGCAGATAGTTTCGGTTGACCACATGCTGTTCATAGAGACTCCGGCGCATCCCCGTAAAGGCAGCCAGATTCGGTTCCCTGTCCTCCAGTCCCCCGACAATTCCTTTCCAGGGATCTCCTTCCTGGCCTCTAAAATTTTCCCAGGTGCTGTAACGGGTATGATACGTAGCGCCGCCGTCCTCCCAATAATGTCCATGATCGCTTACCAGGTGGCTGTGAACATTGTTTTTTTTAAGGATTTCCGGCATGGAGTCGTCAAATGGTTCCAGGGGCCCCCAACTCCTGTGGAGGAAGTTATACCGTCCGGTATGGAGTTCCCGCCGGGCCGGCATACAGGGAAGGCTTCCCACATAGCAATTATCAAAGCGGACAGTATGCTCCGCCAGACGCGAAAAATTAGGCGTGATACTCTCATCGCAGCCGTAGGGATTCAGCCTGTGCCGGTTAAGAGAATCGAACATAACCATAACAACTTTCATAACATGTTACTCCATTGGTTTTTTGGGATCTGTATTCATGAAGCAGCCACCGGTGTGTAAATAGAAACATTTATTGCCGGGTTTTCTGCCTGTCTCATTCCTTCATAAAGAAAACACTTGACCCGCCGCTTCCCAAAAACATATTCAGGAGGCTCTGAGTCAAAACACCGTTCCTGGGAACGGGGACATCTGGCGCAGAACATGCACTGGGGCTTTCCGCTCGTCAGATCGGGATTTTCCTCCCTGGCCTCAATGATTATATTTTGTTCCCTGAAAGGTTCAGGAGTGCTGTTTAATAAAAGAATGGTATAAGGATGGAGAGGTTTTTCGATCATTTCATCAATACCGCCATATTCGACACAGGTTCCGGCGTACATCACCGCCATATGATCCGCCATATAGCGGGCTGAAGCCAGATTATGAGTTATGTACATCATAGTAAGCCGCTGCCGTTCCTTCAAATCAATCAAGAGGTTCATAATATCAACACCTATAGAAACATCAAGCATGGAGGTTGGTTCATCGGCTACAATAATAGAAGGATTTACCGCCAGTGCCCGGGCAATAACAATCCGCTGCCGCTGGCCGCCGGAAAGCTGGGCCGGATATTTAGGGATAAAATCCACTGCCGGCGTTAAACCAACCATTTCGAGAAGCCCGGCAACCCGCTTCCCGGTCTCTGCTCTGCCGATGCCGGGAACATGGAGGGTAACCGCCCTGGCAATAATATCTCCGGTTGTATGGGCCAGGTTGAGGGAACCGAAGGGATCCTGAAAGATCATCTGAATCCTGCCTCTGAAAGCCCGAAGCGCCTTCCCGCTTTTTTCTTTGGTAATATCTTTTCCGTCAACCAGAATCGTTCCGGCACTTGGTTCATGGAGTTTTGTTAAAAGCCGGGCCAGGGTAGTTTTCCCGCATCCGGATTCTCCAACCACCGCAAGGGTATGGCCTTCTTCAATAGAAAAACTGTAACCGTTCACGGGCCTATTGCACAAAGTTATAAAACATGGTAGAAAAAGCCTGTGGAAGAGGAAAACCTACAAGAATTAGTCAAAAAGCAAGCCGAAATCATCAAACGGCAAGCG
>JAIRNJ010000217.1 GCA_031258115.1 Treponema sp.
ACCCCCGGCCGGCTGCCGCCGGCATAACCTCTTTTACCGTCAGGGAAAGGGGCGCGTATTACGGCCCACGCGACGAGCTTGCCGTGTTCGATGTCCCCGGATTTTTCCGCCTCTCCTTCCCTGTCCCCCAGGAAGACGATCCCCGGCTGCTTGCGGTTCCCATTCCGGCGGAGGAACCGATTCCCCTCTCCATCCGTTCCGGCGGGGAGGAACAGCGGAGCGAACCCCATTTCCGCCGGACCGATGATCTGACCGACCACCGGCCCTATATACCCGGCGACGATCCCCGGCGGATCAACTGGAAGCTCTACGGCCACGCCGGAGACCTCTTTGTCCGGGAAGGGGAGCCCGAGCCGCCGCCTCATTCCAGGCTCGTCATCCTGCTGGACACCCAGGCCGATCCCGGCCTCTACAGCCCGGAGGCGGGCCGCCGGGCTGTAGACCTCCTCTGTTCCAACGCCCTGGCCGCGGCCCTTGAGTTTTCCGGCAGGGGCATGGAGGTTTCTATCGGCCACACTGGCGGGAGGATCAGGGAGGGGAACGCCCAGGAACTGGCGCCGGCCCTGGCCTGGCCTGCGGCCCTGCCCGCCGTCTCTCCCCTGGATCTCCCGGCTCTCCCGGAAGGGAGGACGGCGGGCATACTCATACTGGCCCTCCCCAGAGCCCGCGTCGAAGCCGCCGCCCTGGACCGGTTTTTAAAACACCGCCCTCCGGACAAAAAGGTGGATCTGTTCTTTATCTATGAGGAAGGGAACGCCAACGCCGCGGATCTCAAAGAGGCCGCCGGAATTTGCGCCGCCGTGTATGGACGGAAGCCGGGAGTCCGCGCCCTCTGGGCAGGGGTGTAGCAGGGCTCCCTCGTGTACCTGGTATAAGAAAAAGAAACGAACCGTTACTTTTCTGACCCTTTACAGATCCGATCTTGCCAGGCGAAAACCCAGAAAAATGGCCGTGTCGCTTGCGTAGAAATAGTTCCTGGAGGCTGAACGGACTTCAGGCTGAGTATGAAGCCATGTAGCGCTGCGGATGCTGCGTATATCGTCCTGGAACGTATCCCAACACCATTCCAGAACATTACCGTGCATATCGTACAATCCCCATTGATTCGGAGCATACTTTTTTACCGGAGTCGTTTTAAGAATGAGGGAATCATAGTAATTAGCCTGATCGGTCCTGATGGTATTGCCGGTATTATATGGCGTCTTTGTTCCCGCGCGGCAGGCATATTCCCACTCGGCCTCTGTGGGCAACCTGTAACCGTTGGCCTTGCTGTTCAGCCTGACCGATGTTCCTGAAATCGTATAGACAGGCGCAATGCCTTCCAGCCTGCTCTTCCAGTTACAGTATTCAAGGGCATCATACCAGCTTACGTGAACCACGGGATGATGGTCTTCCTGGGTGAAGGCGGGGGTCTCCCAACTCAGTCCGGCCCTTTCTTCCATACTACTGCCTGCCGTACTGTATTTAACATACAGGCTTTTTCCGGTTCTCTCGGCGCTTGTTTTATAGCCGGTGCTTTTTACAAAATCCCTGAACTCACCGACAGTAACTTCCGTGGCGCCTATATAATAACCGCCAAGGCTAACCCGCTGCTGCTTCTCGTCGTTATTGCGCCATTCTTCAGAAACAGGGCTTCCCATCATAAAGGAAGCACCGGGGATTTTTATCATTTCGGTTACCGGTTTTTCTTCCGCATCGTATTTGACAGAAAGAACCATCGCGGCAACTGATGCCTCGTTCATATAGTCGGCGCTTAGCCCCATTACGGTATTTTCATATTTGACATGGGCGAAGGATATAAAATTGTTTCCCATGATCTTTTTCAGGCGGGAAGCTATAGTTCCCGTCTGCCTCTCGAATGAACCAAGCAGGGCGTCAATGTTAAGCTTCGCCCGTGAATAGAGAACAACAAAATTTTCCGCCTTTACGCTTCCGTCCGTCGTTATCCATTCGTTGTTGCCAAATTTTACCGCCCTGTTGTTCTGCGCATCGGTATAAAAAGAATATGAGTACATATCGCCGCCGGAGACTTTTTCATTTTTAATAGAAAAACAGATCCTCGATCCGTTTTTCAGGGTATAAGGCAGGGTGTAGATACCATCCTCTGAAAGCCTGACCTGCAAATCATCGTTTTTATCGGAAGTTTTTACGGTAACTTTTCCGGTGTGTTCAATTACCCGGTCATAGATGGAAGTATCCTCCGTCAGAACCCAGGCTTGTTCCACCCACTGGCCGAAGGTTTCGTAGCCTATCCACATATAACCATCGTTGCCCCATTCTTCGCCCCAACTGTTCACGATCTCAAAGGCGCCGCCATATTTTTCATCGTCATAACCAACAACGCAAAGCGCATGATTGGCGGCTTTGGGCCGTTCGTCGCTTTCCGGAGACCATATACCTCTTGCATCGCTAAATGAATAAGGCGTCATGATTGCGATAATCACGGGATTCCCTTCAAAGAGATTTTTTTTGACCTGTTCGAGACGGTATCCGGGGCTTGCGTTGCTTGTAAAGAGGATGCCGAAACCGGTAACAGGAGGCGTGGACACTTCCAGCCATTCTTCAGGGGATAATGAATTTGCCGTAACTTTTTCATCAAAGACAGTCTGCCTGGAAGAGCCGAGGCTTGCCATAACCGTTACCGTATCGAGGAGACTACCGCCCTCCTGGTCTTCGGGAGCGCCACTGTAGTCGCGCACGGCATGATAGAGATGCAGGGGCGAAAAGGCCATTTTTGTAGTTAAGAATCTGTCTGTACGTTCAAGATACCGGGATTCCATAATAGTCCTGGCCGCATAGGCGCTTGCCCAGGCAAAACAGGTGTACATGCCCCCTTGGTTGCCCGGAATAGGCGCGTACTGCTTCAAGGAAACGGACTTGGGAAGATTTATTTTGCCACCCCTTGCCGCTCCGCGTATACCACTTTCTATGACTTTGACAGAATCATATACTTTAAGATCGAGGGGCGTTCCATTCTTAAAGGCTAGACCGAGCAAATCCAGTTTCTGTAAACCAAAGTATCTCTCATGCAAAACAGGCTGGCTGACACAGGCATACAGAAGGGCAAAAAACAACAAACAGATCATAACAGAAAGAAAGCGCTTCATGATTTTCCCTCTTTAAATAGCGGGTATTATTGATAGTCCGAACAAGTCTATTATATATGGCAATTATGAAACATTGTCAATACTGTAGAACGATTCCGGCGTCAAAGGGGAGCAGAACCTCATAGGCTTCTACCGGTTCGGCATAACCTTTTACGGTAACCAGCTTTTTTTCAGAAAAGATGAAGTACTCCCGGGCCTGTTCCCAGGTATTTGCGGTTACGAGAATGCCACCGGGCGGGGCGCTCCCCTCCATGCGCTGGGCGAGGTTTGCCGCCGCTCCGATAACTGTATACTCTATACGTTTTTTCGTTCCCAGATTTCCCACCACGACAGTACCGGTATTGATACCCATCCTAACCATCAAATCTATATCGATCAGGGGCTTCCACTTTTCGGCGAGCCGGCGGATCTTCTCCTGCATGGCGACAGCCGTGCTGATGCACTGCCGGACATGATCGGCAGACACAAAGGGATCGCCGAAAAAAGCGAGCATGCCATCGCCCATAAATTTGTCCACAGAACCCCCATAGGCAAAGACTATCTCCGCCATGGATTCAAGATAGTCGCTTAAAAAGGCATGTACGTCCTCGGGACGCTTGTCGGAACTCCACTTGGTAAAATCGCAGATATCGGAAAACAATATGGTCAATTCCTTGTAGGCGGGAGTAAGATCCGTCTTTCCTTCGGTCATGATCCTTTCCGCAAGGGCATGGGGGAAATACCGGTCCAGGGCGTTATGCAACAAAAGCTGTTCCCTGTAACGCCCAAAGAAACGCAGGAAGAACCCCGCAAGCCAGGTGAAGAAAAGACCGCAGGCCCCGGCGGTATACCAGGGGGCTGCCAGAAAGAAATGCCAGCACAGATAAATAAAGACGGTAAAAAGCACAAAGAGCGCAAGAAAGAAGATATTGAATGTTCTGTCCGCCGGAAGGGCAAGAAGAACAAGGGAGGCCAATGACAGGATGATAATACACACGATTTTAAACGACAGGCTCGAATAGGAAATAAAAGAAGGGCCGAAACCAGAGGACGCCGAAAGTACGCTGCTTAAAACCGTGGTATGAATTCCGGAAAGAGGATATATACCCTCAAAGGATGTGGGCCCGAAGTCTTTCTGAAGCATGGTTATTTCCGCAGCCACCACAATGCGTCCCGCAATAGCCTGGAAGTACTGTTCATAAGCAGCCTCATCAGTCAGGGCTTCCACAAGACTGTGCATGGGATAGCGGCCGGTGCTGCCGGCCCAGGTTTCAAAAAAAGGAATAAACGCATTGCCTTCCATATCCACGGGGATGCGGATGTATTCCCCTTCGGTCCTGCCGGCAGGCAGGATAAGTTCCTTACCGGGAATAAACACAATTTCTTCCGGATCAATGCCCAGGTACAGCACCGCCGCAGCCAGGGACAGGGAGGGAATAAACCCGTCTTCCCAGGCATAGAGCAGGGGTGTACGCCGGTACCTGCCGTCCGAATCGGGCTTTATGTTGATATGGGCAAGATGTACAGAACCGGCCCGGAGAAGCCCCGGAAAGGGCAGCAACAGATTCCCGGCCGCCGGTACTGATGACCTGCCCCTGGTTTTGACGTGCCAAAGCTTTTCCCGGACTACGGCCTTGTCCTCATGGCTTAACCCGGGAAAAGAAAAATGAGAAGATTCTTCCAGGGCGTATACGGCCAGTACGACAGGTCTTTCTACCTTTTGAAGGGCGGCGATCAAAGTCTCATCGTGTTCACTGAATTTAGGATACCGGAAAAGAAAATCCAATACTACCAGACTGTTGTAACCGGCTAAAACAGTCATCAGATCCGCAAAGACTTCGCGTGTATCAATGCGTTCCCTCAACAGCAATTCGGTAAGATCATCCAAATCAACAGGAACTACGGCAGGAGAAAGCCGAAGGGCCGTCTGTTTAACCCGCCGGTTTATGAGAACATCATAGAGGAACCTGTCCCCCGCTTCCGTCGAACTGTGTACGGACATCAATACGGTAATGAACGGAAAAATCAGGGCAAACAGAAGAACGGAAGATACTTTTTTAGCGCCTGACGGAGATGATTCTGACATACCTTTCCATCCCTGAATAACGAATCGCTCCTTGCGGAGGAGACGATCCATCCTCTGAAGGTCCGGGCGAGGAACCCCGGGTAACGGCCCCAGGAAGACTGCTGTAGCGCGCCCCCGGCCTCCCCTGACCGTTTGTCTCCTCCTGAAGCCTCTGCAGTTCAGAGATTACCCTGCGGAAATTTGAAGCTGAACCGGGGTTTCTCCGATAGTTCATAATCAGTTTTTCAAGCTCTGTCTGCCTTTGCAGGCTCAGAATAATATAAACAGTATCCGTGCCGCTATTCCGGGGCAGAGTGACAGATTTCTCCACCTCTGCCTGCACCAGGCCGTCACTGAGGATAACGATCCCCTGTTCAGCGCCAGAATGGATAATGTAACAGTAGCAGTCTGTCTGGGGCATGGTGAGGATATTCAGGGATTCGCCGGTATTCAGGTTGAAGACAGTCCTGCCCGGATCAAGAGCCTCGTCTCCGGGATTCTTTTTTATATACAAATCCCAATAGAAAGGATTGGATGTTTGCGCGTATACCACACCCATAAACAAAAAACACAATACCGAAAGACAAAATTTCTTTTTCATCCTATGGCCCCTTTACCAAAAACACTATACTTTATTTATTTAAGTCTTTCTATACGACGCTACTCCACCAGGGTAATCACAAAATCCCGGTAGCCATCGGGTATGAGCGTTACCGGAGTCACCCCCCCCGTATATGCCCGGAGAGGGTACGGATTTCCCGTCCGCTTTCGGTGTCCCAGAGTTTTACGGTGTTATCAGTAGAACCGGAAACAATGTATTTCCCGTCGGGGCTGAAGGCTGAGGAGATCACACCGTCTGTATGCCCGGAAAGGGTACG
>JAIRNJ010000004.1 GCA_031258115.1 Treponema sp.
TGGCTAAACCTACACCATCGGGAGCCTGGGCTACGATGGAATTGAAACAACTGGAAAGATCGCTGGCATCATTGCTCACGGAGTATGAGGAATGGGAAAAGGAAGTGGTCTATGCGGAACTGCTGGAATACGCCCGGCTGGTAACAAAAAAGTATGAGAAAGCATTTGCGGGGGTACGGGCAATTGAAAAGGCCGATCGGGAAAAACAGCTACCTGTCAACGGATAGCGGCTGTTACCGGTAACGGTTATCATTGAAGCAGGGAAAACAATACCGGAGGGAGAAAGCATCATGTCGATTTTATTTTCCGGGGATTTCCACGCGAATTCCCAAAACGAACTGTCTTCTATCACGAAGAAGGCGCTGCTCAAGCAATTCGGGACAAAGGTCTATAATACCATAAACTACCATGTCATCCTCGGGAACGGAGGTTTTTTATGGTCCAAAAACCAGAGGACCGACGCCTTTAATTACAAGGCGCTTGCCTGCCGTCCATTTCCGGTTTTGTGCGTTATCGGCAACCATGAGCCTATCCTGGGAAGAACCGACATACCGGAAGCTGACATCGGCCTTGGGGAAACGGTATGCCAGATAAATCCTATGGTATCCTACTTGAAGCGGGGTAAAATATACGTCATTGACGGTTTTAAGTTTCTGGTATTGGGAGGGGCGCTGTCTATTGACCTTTTTTCTCGTGTTTCTGGAATAAGCTGATGGGCTGCCGAGTATTGGTCCGAGCAGGAGAAAAAGGATGTTTTTAAGCTACTCGGAAAAAAAATTCCTTTGACTTTGTTCTGTCCCATACCGGACCCAACAGGATAAATACGGCGGTTTTTAGCAGCATAATGGCTAATTCGGAAAAATACGGGGACCAGGTTGCGTTTCTTAATGATGATATAGATGACCGGATAACCTGTGAACAATGGTGGTGCGGCCATTGGCACATGGACAGGTATCATTATGATGAGACCAGGAAGCGGGGATATCAGTATCTATACCGAACCGTTAAAATATTGACCGGAGATCATGATAATTATTCCATCCTGCATTGAGAAAAAACCGGATACATCTTCAGAAACAGATTGCTGATTCACCATTGAGATACCTTATTTTTTGAAGGAAGATAGCCTCCACCCCCATACCGGCAGCGGAGGCTTTATAAGTCAAGCCTTGGGCTTACGACTGCGGGGTTTCTTTTCCTTGGCCTCGGCGGAAGGTGATGCGGCCTTGGTTGCCTTCTTCGCCACTTCCTCTGGATCAATGATTGCGGCAGTTGGGGCATTTTTCTGTATTGATTTGATGCCTTTAATACACGCCGCTTTAGTTTCATACGCCTCGCTTGCGGCAATGATTTCCCCATTGCTTGCCTTGAGATGGAACCGGTATTGTTTTTTCCGGTCGATAAAGATTTCAAATTTTGCTGCCATGCGGAACTCCTTTTTTGATTTGATTGTCTTTACTATAAAGCCTTGGAAAACTTTATACAAGCAGACATTCCGCCGCATAAAGATTCGTTAGGTTAACCCCCCGGCGACTACCGTATACCCGCCATATTCATGCCAGTAAAAGTAATGGTACAGGGATTTTCGCCATTTCGGGCGGCTATCTCCGCAGAACCCCGGCACTTCATGGAAGGATTGGGGACCAGGCTGGAAAGAGGGCAGAGATAGAAGCCGGAAGAGGCATCTATCTTTGCCACACCTATCCTCCGGTACTTGTGACGCAGGCCCATCCTCACTGCCACTATCCTCCCCGAGAGCCGGTCCCCCTTGCCGCTCCCTATGTCCCTGGGAAACCAGACCGGATAATCACTGATGCCCCCAATCACAAAATCAAACCATTCCCGGTCATAGTCATCTTCTAAAAAGGCCACATAGTCCCCATCGGCCTTTCCCTTGTCCCGGTAGAGACACCACAGGGTGGCCGCCAGGACGAGCAAGGAGCAGAACAGAACAAGCCTGGTTTCAAACCGCCAATCCAGGGCCGCAAGCAATCCCGACATACCACAGCCCAGGGCTACCATAATGCGATGGTACCGCTTCTTGCAGGTGATACCAAAAACCTGGTAGCTCAGTATCATTCCCATAATATAACCGTAAATCACGCCGAGACCGGCAACCTGAAGACGGTTCAGGATGAAGGAGAGCAGGATGATCCCGTTGGCCGCGATAAAGGCGCATAGGGTTTTGACGATACGGATTTCATACACAGTTATACAGCCTGAAATCTACAGGAAATTATAACTACACTCGTAATTCCTTATCTTGTAAGGAATTACGTGATTGTTACGTAGTCATACGATTTTATACCTACAAAGTCCTTGAAATTCTGTAATTCCTTATGCCACAAGGAATTACAGAACGTAGTTATAAAAATTCTGAAAAATTCAGGATACAGTTATATAGTAAATCGGGCTTTCGTTTTCTGTACTGAACGGTTCAAGCTCGTTTGTTTTCTTGCTCATATTATTGCTCTTTTCTGGTTTTGCCTTTCGGTGGATAGTGTGGCTTTCTCTCCAGGAAACGGAAGGCCAGCTTCCCGTCCTTCTCAAGGAGAAAAACGGCGGTGAACTGTTTGCATTTTTTGGACGTGCATTTCTTTATGCCTGTAGGTTTGCCGGATAGAAGCAGTTTTACATCCTCAAAGGATACTTTGGCCCCGGCAATCTGTTTCCGGATGGAGAACCTACAGGGCGGGATCTGTTTATACCCTGTGCAATAGTAATTAAAATCGGTAAACCCCCGGCTTTGCCGGGGGACTCAAAAAGTTTGACTTTTACGGGAGTATTAAAAGTTTTCAAATTCATACAGAACTGGATGTTGTAACACACATCAAGAA
>JAIRNJ010000018.1 GCA_031258115.1 Treponema sp.
AATGACGGCTCCTTTGGAGGAGAGGATGAGGCGTTTGAAGACCTTGTCGAATACATTATGGGTATCATGTGTTTCCATACCCTTAATAGGGTGTCAGGATGTATGGCGCTTCAATGAAAACCAAATTTTCATCTGAGGCTGTTTTAAAAACTTCAGTTTTGAAAGGGCAAGCTCTAAAAAATGCTTCTTCGGTTTAATCTTCTGTTCATGTGGTTCGTGCCGTGGTTTTATCTTTATGCCCATGTTCATAATTGTCCGTGTGGTCTTATTCTTGACTTAAACCTAAGGTTAACATTTACTATTTTCCGTGAAGAGCCTGTTCTGGAATTAACCTGAGGTTTGGGATGGGCTCAAAATACTCTTTAAAAAGTGAGGTAAAAGATGCAATATCGCAGTTACGGCAGCCTGGGATACGAGGTCTCCCTTTTCGGCATGGGCTGCATGAGGCTTCCCCGTATCGTCAGGGGGGATCATGCCGAGGTAGACCGCGAAAAGGCCTATGAAATGATCCGGTATGCCGCGGATCACGGGGTGAACTATTTCGATACAGCCTACGGCTACCACAATTTGACCAGTGAGGAAGTGCTTGGCGAGGCTCTGGAGGGGGGCCGCCGGGAGAAGGTAAAGATCGCCACCAAGCAGCCTTTCGGCACCATGGCGGATCTGAAGACGGGCTCCGGGAAAAATATCCTTGACAATGCCCGGCGCAACCTGGAGGCAACGCTTAAAAAGCTCCGTACAAGCTATATTGATGTGTATCTGATCCACAACATCGGGGCATACTGTTGGGAAGATGTCAAAAAAAACAAAATCATTGAAGAATACGAAAAATTCCGCTCCGAAGGTCTCATCAGAGCCATCGCCTTTAGTTATCACGGCGGCTATGACTGTTTCAGGGAGGTGCTGGACTTCTACGACTGGGGTATGTGTCAGATTCAGCAGAATTTTGTCGATGTGGAGCGGGAGGCCACGGAAGAGGGGATCCGCCACGCAGGCAGGAAAGGCTGTGCGCTGGTGATCATGGAGCCCATCCGGGGAGGAAACCTCGCCTTCCCGCCCTCTCAGGTCAAGGCCATCTACGACGGCTACAAGCTGAAGCGAAGCGCCGTGGAGTGGGCCTTCCGCCATCTGGTAAATTACAGCGAGGTAAGCACGATCCTTTCCGGCGTGAGTACCATGGAGCAGTTGAAGGAAGACATCGAAATCTTCAGCAAGCCGGACATGGTTGCAGGCTGTCTTTCGGAAGAGGAGAAGGCTATCCTCGCCAAAGTCCGCGCACAGTACGAAAGCCTCAGATCCATACCCTGCACGGGCTGCGAGTACTGTCTGCCCTGTCCCCAGGGTGTGAACATTCCCCAGGTATTCGGCAAGTACAACGATGGCGTCATGTTCGGCACCTTCGAGCCCGCCCGCCGTTCCTACATGTTTCAGACACGGGGCAGGCAGGACGCTTCCCTCTGCGTGGAGTGTAAGGCCTGCGAGAAGAAGTGTCCCCAGCACATAGAAATTGTGAAGGAACTAAAAACCGCTCACGAAAAACTAAAAGGCTGGGTAGAATAGAGGAGGAGCACAGCCAAAGGCATGCGAAGCATGTTAGTATAATAAGTCGGCACAGGGCCGGAGCCGGCAAGGTTTCCATCCGGACAAAAGGCGGCCGGGCTTTAGCCGGGCCGGCGCTCCGGAAAACAACAAAGGCCGGATAGGGTAAAGGAGGAGCACAGCCAAAGGCATGCGAAGCATGTTAGTATAGTAAAGGAGACGCCATGAACATTGAGCTTTTTGCAGGGCAAATCGAAAAACAGAAACTTGCCTGTGAGGGGGTAATAGTCCTGCAGCACGGCAAAAAAATCGCCTCCCGGCACTGGATTCCCGTAAAGCCGAAAAACGTGTTTTCCGTGAGTAAGAGTTTTACCTCCATCGCGGTGGGCATGGCAATAGGGGAGGGGAAGCTCTCCCTTGCCGACAGGGTGACGGAAAAACTGCCGGGTTTGGCGGCAAAGCCCCGGGGCCGTGTCTCCTCCCTTACCCTGGAACACTGTCTTACCATGAGCCGGGGGCACGGGGAATTTTCCCGGCCCCAGTCTGTTGCGGAAGCCCTCAACCAGGAACTTGTCTGGGAGCCGGGTACGAATTTCATGTATGACAATGGTTCTACCTTTCTTGCGGGCGCCATGCTTACCGCCGTTACCGGTAAAACGGTACGGGATTATCTTCTGGATAAACTCTTCCGCCCCCTGGGCATTGCCGATCCTTTCTGGCAGGAGAGCACCGACGGCCGCAGTATTGCTGCTACGGGGCTTGAAGTCTCCATCGAAGACATGGCTCTATTCGGGCAGTTTCTCCTTCAGCGGGGGGAATGGAAGGGGAAGCAGCTTGTAAGTCCCGCATGGATCGATGCCGCCGGACGGCCCCATATCTCCACCTGTTTTACCGGTGCGGAGCCGGATTACGATCTTGGGTACGGATACTGTTTCTGGCCATGCAGGCACGGAGCGTACCGGGCCGACGGCAAGGATGGTCAGTATATAGTGATATTGCCCCTGCAGGATGCGGTGGTTGCCGTCACCTCAAATGAAGAGAACATGAAGCCCGTACTCTATACGGTGTGGGACAGGATACTGCCGGAATTGTAGAGTGGATATGAATCACGCAAAACAGGAAAAGTACCTTGAACCCAGAGGTGAATCGGATGAACGGATCAGGGTGATGTTCGATTCTGCTCCCCTGGCCTGTACCTTCTGGGATGCCGAAGGCAATCTGACAGACTGTAACCGGGAGGCCCTGACGCTTTTCAAGGTTTCTTCAAAGGAAGAATTCTGCCGCCGTTTTTTTGAATTTTCACCGGCGCTTCAGGCGGACGGCAGTTTTTCCAAAGATCGAATCATGAGCAATTTCCGGAGCACTCTTGAAAAGGGGAAGATGCATTTCAACTGGCTGCACCGCGATAGCGAGGGGGAATGGATTCCCAGCGATGTTACCCTGGTGAGGGTAAGCTTCCGGGACGGTTACCGGGTGGTGGGCTATACCAGGGATCTCCGGGATATACAGGCAGCCGAAGACCGCCGCCGCGAGGCGGATGAACGGAGCCGGGAACTTGAGGTGGAGACCAGGGCGGCAAAGGCAGCCACCGATGCAAAGAGCCGCTTCCTTGCCTCCATGAGCCACGAGATCCGCACCCCCATGAACGCCATCATCGGTATGAGCGATCTCATGCGGACCGATAACCTGGACGAAGAACAGAGAAGTTTTTTTGATGATATCAAAAAAATGTCCCGCACCCTGCTCCAGATCATCAACGATATTCTGGATATCTCCAAGATCGAAGTGGGAAAGATGGAAATTTTCCCGGTACACTTCAACCTGCACGAACTCTACGATCACATCTGTTCCCTGAGCCGCTTTACCGCAGAATCAAAGGATCTGGAATTCCGTTCATCCTTCGATCCCGAAGTTCCTCATGTGATCTACGGCGACGATGTACGGATACGCCAGATCGTTACAAATCTTATCAATAATGCGGTAAAGTACACGCAGTCAGGTTCGGTTGAGTTCAATGTAACAAAGGTTCTGCGGAATAACAGGGAATGTCTGTCCTTTGCCGTGCGGGATACGGGAATTGGGATCAGGAAAGAAGATTTCGGCAAGCTCTTCAACAATTTTCAGCAGCTTGACAGTAAAAAAAACCGGGGGATCATAGGCACGGGCCTGGGCCTTGCGATAACCAAAAATCTTCTCAGCCTGATGGAAGGGGACGTTGAGTTCGACAGCGAGTATGGTAAAGGTTCTGTGTTTACCGCATTCATACCCCTGGTTCCCGGTGATCCTGAAAAGGTTGAAAAGAAAATCCTGCAATCCCGTGTCATGGCCACGGAAGGCACAAGGATACTGGTAGTTGATGACAACAAGACCAACCTCAAGGTTGCGCTGGCATTCCTGGCGGTTCACGGCATCAGGGCGGAAACCGCGGCCGGCGGCGAAGAGGCTCTTGAGAAGATTAAAACAAAAACTTACGACCTTGTCTTCATGGATCACATGATGCCCGGCATGGACGGGGTGGAGACTGCCAGGGCGATACGGGCTCTCTCTTCAAACGGGGAAGATCGTTTCGCAAAGATGCCCATCATTGCCCTTAGCGCCAATGCGGTTTCGGGCGCACAGGAACAATTTATTGCCGCCGGGATGAATGATTTTATCTCCAAGCCCATTGACGCGCTGGAACTCAACATGAAGCTTGCGGCCTGGCTTCCCGGAATGCGGATCTCCCATTTTACCGAAGACAAGAACCGCCGGCCGGAACAAGAGAAGACCGCCGGGATCGCCGAAGCTTCGGGTGAAGCGGAGATCATCGATCGGGCGGAAGGCCTTAAATCCTCCATGGGGAGTGAATCCCTCTATGGGCAGATCTGCAGGAGTTTCAGCAGGGAACACCGGGATGACGGCGCCCTTCTCAGGAAAGCTCTTGAGACAGGAGATTTCAAACAGGCCCGCAGGCTGGCCCATACCCTCAAGAGCAGTTCCGGTCTTATCGGCGCAAAACGGCTTGGGGATATTGCCCGGGACATGGAGGATGCCCTGACCGGCCTCGAAAAGGGAGAACATAAAACGAAGTTTTACGCGGAAAACCGGACAGGGGAACTCTTTGGGAAACTGGATACCTTTCAGGCCGAATTGCACGCGGCGCTTGGAGAGCTTAAAGTCATTACAGGCATCCCCCCGGCAGGCGGGCATAGGGAAGCTGATGCTGCGGCGCCTCCGGTGGGGGATACGGCTCAGGGGGAAACTCCCCGCCTTCCGGGAAAGGGGCCCGGAGCGGAAGAAATTCTTTCCCTCTTCGAAAAGCTGATTCCCCTCCTCAGGACGGGAAACACAAGCTGCCTGAATTACCTGACTGAACTCAAGTCCCTCTCTGTTCCTCTGGACGGACCGGGGCAAATTCTTGTACAACAGATTGAGAGTTTTGATTTTCCTGACGCCCTGAATACGGTTGAGGGTATTAAAAAGGAATGGGTACAAAGATGAATGATGAAAAGCGACGGGAGTGTATTCTGGTAGTTGATGATGAGCCGGCAAACCTCATGGCGCTCAACCAGATCCTCAGTTCCGAATACACGGTGCTTACCGCCAGGACCGGTGAAGAAGCCCTGGATCGTGCCCAGGAGGAAGGCCCCGATCTTATCCTGCTGGACATACTGCTCCCCGGCATCGACGGTTTTGAGGTGCTGAGGAAGCTTAAGGCCTCGGTGGATACCCAGTTTATTCCGGTCATATTCATTACCGCCCTGGATAAGGATGAGGAAGAGGAAGAGGGCCTGCTCCTGGGGGCTGTGGACTATATCGCCAAGCCTTTCAAGAGCGGCATTGTCCTTGCCAGAGTCCGGGCCCATCTGCAGATTTTCCGCCAGATGCGGATGATCGAACATCTGGGTTTAACAGACCCCCTGACCAATATCCCGAACCGCCGTTGTTTTGACGATCACCTGGCGGTGGAATGGAAGCGGGCCATCCGTAACAAACAGTGTCTGTCCTTTCTCATGATGGATCTGGATAAATTCAAGATCTATAATGATACATACGGCCATCCCCAGGGTGATGTATTGCTCACATCTGTGGCGCGTATCTTTGCAACTGCGGCCCGGAGGCCCGGCGACCTTGCGGCCCGGCTCGGGGGGGAGGAATTCGGCATCCTCCTGCCGGACACGGAAGCGGATGCGGCAAGGCAAATCGCCGAAGAGATCCGCGCCGAGGTTGAAGAGGCAAGAATTCCCCTGCTGGACGGGAAGCTTATTACCCGGATCACCATCAGCATCGGGGTAGCCGGCCTTGTTCCCTCACCGGACGATCCGATCCTCGGACTCCTCAAAAAGGCGGATCAGCGTCTCTACAGGGCCAAGGAAAACGGCCGCAACAGGGTTTGTGCGGAAGACTGAAATTATTTGAAACTGCAGGAGCTTTGGCAAAACTTGCCCGGGTTTTGCAAGAAGCTCACTGTTCCAACATGTTAAATTTTCAGGACAGGCTCACCTCTGAACCCGTCCCGATGCGTTGCCTGCCGCCAGTGTTTCTGCTTCCGCAACGGATACCAGATTGAAGTCGTGCTCTATGGAATGTTTGAGACAGGAAGCGGCAACGGCAAAGTTGATGCTCTTCTGATTATCCCAGAGCGAAAGCTGGCTGTAGATGAGGCCCGCAGCGAAACTGTCGCCGCCTCCTACCCGGTCTACGATGCGGATGAGGTAATTGGGGGCAAAAAAGGCTTCCCCCTTTTCGTAGAGCATACCCGACCAGTTATTGTCGCTTGCAGAGATGCTGCCCCGCAGCGTTATTGCCGTTTTTTTGCAGCCGAAGCGTTCACAGATCTGTCTTGCCACGGAGACATAGCCTTCCCGCCTGAGTTCCCCTTTTCCTATATCGCTGCCCTCGGTCCGTATGCCGAACACATCCGCCGCGTCTTCCTCATTGGCGATGCAGATGTCCACGAAGGGCAGAATCTCCCCCATCACCTTTCCTGCCTTTTCGCCCGACCAGAGCTTCTTTCGGAAGTTGAGATCGCAGCTTACAGGAATTCCCATTTCCCTGGCTGTCTTTACCGCCTCCCTGCTTGCCCCGGCCATATTGTCCGAAAGGGCGGGGGTAATCCCCGTAAAGTGAAACCAGGAAGCGCCGGAGAAAATTTCCTTCCAGTTGAATTCCTCAGGTCTTGCAAGGGCAATGGCCGAGTACGCCCTGTCATAGATCACCTTGCTTGCCCGCTGGGATGCGCCTTTCTCCACATAGTAGATTCCCAGCCGCTCTCCCCCCCGGATGACAAGACTCGTGTCCACGCCGAAACGCCTCAGCTCGTTGACGGCGCACTGGCCGATTTCGTGAGAGGGAACCTTACTGACAAAGGCGGCCTCCATACCGAACTGGGCAAGGCTTGCCGCAACATTCGCTTCCCCCCCGGCATAGCTGACATCCCATGTATTGGACTGAATAAAACGCAGATAGCCTTCCGGGCAGAGGCGCATCATGATCTCCCCGAATGTGATGATCCGTTTCATGGCTGCTCCTGGAAATACTCTAGTAGATTTTTTTTAAACCTGCAATACAAAGAAAATAGATTTTTCCCCCCATTCTATTACTCCGCAGGTTTGCAGGAGGGGAAACCCGTCTTAAATTAAAAGTACTGCAGGAGGTTATTATGCGCTTTTCAGGAATTCTTCGTTCAAAAGTAGAGATTAGCGACAGGCTCTTGATTGAGAAACGCAATGCGAACCGGCGTTATATGATGAGCCTGGACAGCAATGCCCTGCTCCAGAGCTACCGGGCCGAGGCTGTGCTGGACGATCCTTTTACTATGCATTTTTTAAAGAGTCACGGCGGCTGGGAAGCTCCCACCTGCCAGCTTCGCGGTCACTTTCCGGGGCACTGGCTCTCCGCGGCAGCAATGCACTATGCCTCCACCGGGGATATGGAAATAAAAGCCAAAGCGGATGTCATTGTTGCGGAGCTTGCCCGCTGTCAGAAGGCAAACGGCGGCGAATGGGTGGCTTCCATTCCCGAAAAATACCTTGACCGTATCGCCTGCGGGCAAAGGCCTGGAGCACGGAAACCGAAGACTTCTTCTGCTGCCACGGAACACTTGTACAGGCCAATGCCTCCCTCGATCAGGGAATCTACTACACGCATGCGGAAGGCTCAGGTATTGCCGTGGCCCAGTTTTTTGCTTCCGCGCTGGACTGCGAGATTAACGGTATTCCGGTAAAGCTTAGCCAACGGATAGATACACTCACCGGAATGGAAAAGCTTTCAGGCTCCGTAACCGGCATACAGGCAGTGAACAAGGTCTGTAATGCGAATCCCCATAATCCGGATATTCTCAAAACTATTCTTTCGGTGAGCGCCGAAAAACCGGCGGCCTTTGAGCTAAAGATACGCATTCCCTGTAGCCGTAGTGTTCATGGCCTGAAAAAAGAATGAGGAACTGGTTTTCCGTCAGGACATAACGCCGGTCATCCTGGGCAATGTAGAGGACGCCTTTTATGCAGATGATGATCACAAAGGTATCCAGATTCCTGCGCTGATGCACAAAGTTTTTCTGGTTTAAAAGCTGGCCCGAGGAAACATGGATAAGGGAATCGGCGTTATCGCTGATGAGATACCTCATATATTTTTCCCAAAGCGGCCCGGAGACACGCCGAATTTCTTTTTGAAGGAACTGCTCAGGTGGAATTCGTCGCAAAAACCAAAGTTGAGGGCAAGGTTTTTTAGTCCTATATACGAGCGGGACTTCAAAAGGTTTGCGATACGGTCAAGTTTGAAATCCATCTGGTATTGGTGTACCGTCGTCCCGGTCTCCGCCCTGAAACGCCTCGTGAGGGAACGCTCGCTCAAGTTTGCCTCCTCCGCAAGTTCCGCCAGGGTAAAAAATTTTTCAGGATGGTTTGCAATATATTCCAGAAGTTTCACTATGACAAAATCCCGCTTTATAATCTCTCCCCGGTAAATGTCGGCCAATTCCACCAAAAG
>JAIRNJ010000070.1 GCA_031258115.1 Treponema sp.
TTCATTTTTTGTATTTTATAGGTGTCTCTTTTTTAAATGTAGAGATACTTGACACATACATTATAAAGGCATATGATCGTCATAATCGTACAATTTCTTAAAAATCATGAAGATTTTACGAAAATTGGCGATTGTACCTTCATATAGGAAGGAAAAATTCAGGATAAAACCCAGAAATGTATGATGAATCATACAAAGGAGAAAGCATGAAACGAAAAATTTTTGTAGTTTTGGCAGTTGGGCTTCTGGCTGGTGGGTTAATGGGGTGCTTTTCTTTGGGAGAAAGTGTAGATACCAAAGTTGATTCAGAATCTTCCGGTCATAATACAGAACCATCAGTTGCTCCAGAACGATGGACAGTAGAAAGACAAATAGAAAACATCAACAAACTTATACAGGAAGATACCGAACTATTAGCGGCTAGAAAAAAAGAAAAAGGCGAACTTTTGGGTACGGTTGACCTTGATGAAATACTTAAGCCTTGGGTAATATTCAGAAAACAAGGCCTAGAATCCGTTGTTTATGATGTTGGAACTCGTTACTGGTTTAAAATTCGGGCGATCTACAAAGGCTATGGCAAAGAAGAAGAAATTGGCACTCCTGTTTATTTTGAAGATATTATCGAAAATGGACAATCGCCAAATACAGAAGAAGCTCTCCTGTCGATGGCCTATGGGGTTGATACATCGGTATATGCGGTGCATACGCTGGGTGAGGTATTCTCTGCGTCTGGGATTACGGTCTTTGACAACATCACATCCATCCTTAAAGAACCTAACACTATAGTAACTTTTTATTGTTGTAGTTTTAGACTGATTGAAAAAAATCGTAGGCCTCGATTAGTCATATGGCTGCTCTTCATTGACGATACTAGCATTACAGTTCTTTTTGATCGGTCAAAATTTTTAGTCGCCAGTGGGATGTCATATATTTCAACCAGTGATGGTGATGCCTTTACAGCAAGTCCGGAAAGCGTACTGATGTCATTATCTACTGGCGGAATAATCGGAAACAAATCAGCAAATATTTTTGACCCGCTAAAATATAAACTTGTTGACCTAATGGATGCACGAGTGGCAATGAACAAAAAAGACATCAGGAATAACTATACATTATCGGAGGTCAAGGTAAAATATGTTTCCGAAGTTGTGTTCAAAGGACAATCAAATACAACCATTACAGTTTCAACGGCGGACGATGTATTGACAGAAAAGATGAATTTTTTTGGACGGGCTTCAACGATAAAAAACGGGGATAGAATTCGTGTTTATTACACGATTGCCAAAGCTCCCATTGAAAAATGGGAAATACAGGCTATAGAATGCTTGTAAAATCATAATACCCTATATCAGGAGGATTTATGGAAATCAAGGATTTTGTTGATGAGGTTATTGCCTGTAAAAACAAGACCATAACCGATGAGGTATTTTTGCTTATTCAGAACAACAGGAATTTTATGCAGAAATACTTGGCGCTTGTTGAAGAAAAGGGGCTTGGCGTTGTGAACAGACATATCGGCCAAGCAGTCTGGCGGAAATATAATCTAACCCCAGATTCAGGATCGATTAATAAAGAACCCCAAAGTACCCTTATTTCCAGCTACCAGGAATTTGAATAAGTACAGGGCTTTCCCGAAACTTCAAATTTTGGGAAAGTCCCTGAGCTTACTCATCTCGCCGTCCTCCCTTTCTATCCTAAAACTCCGTGGTATCCGGGTCTTTGGAATACCCCACGCAGCCTTTAAGCCCCGCGATAAGTTTTACATCTTCCGGGGAAAGCTCAAAATCAAAAACTTGCGTGTTTTCCCTGATACGTTCGGGAGTTACCGATTTAGGCAGGGGAAGGAACCCCATTTGTAGGCTCCAGCGTATGCATATCCGGGCGATGGATCTGCCGTATTTCCCGGCAAGTTCCCGCATCTGGGGAATCTCGAATATTTTGCCTACCCCCAGGGGACTGTAGGCCTCCAAAAGAATGTGCTGTTTCCGGCAATATTCCACCACTTCATCCTGGGTATCTCCGGGGCAAAGGCGGATTTGGTTCACCTGGGGCGCGACCGTGGCGGTTTCAAGCAGCGGCTCGATGTGGCGCTGGTGAAAATTGCTTATGCCGATGGCCCTGATGCGGCCCGCCTTGTAGAGTTCCTCAAAAGCCTTCCAGGTACCCGCGTTGGCTTCTTTCCAGTTACTGCGGAACGCTTTTGGGTTGGGCCAGTGGATAAGGAACAGGTCGAGGTATTCCAGACCCAGCTTTTTCATCGTACCCTCAAAGGCGGCCAGAGTTTTTTCGTACCCGTGCTCGCTGTTGGTCAGCTTGGAAGTTACGAAAATTTCCTCACGCTTTACGCCGCTTTCTTTTATGGCTTTACCGACGCTTTCCTCGTTACCGTAGCCCTGGGCCGTGTCGATATGGCGGTACCCGGCGGCAATGGCCGCCTTTACCGAAGAAACCGCGACTTCGCCGTCAGGCGTCTGCCATGTTCCAAAACCAACGCAGGGGATTTTTACCCCGTTGGAAAGCTCGTAAGAATCCGTCAATGATTTCATAGTTATCTCCTTTCAGTATTTATTTGATAGTATTACCACAGAACCACCGTGTCAATTCCGGTGTTTCCAATTTTGTGAGCTAAGGGTGACACTGTTCAAACAGCTATGGTAAAATGACAGACCTTGAACATTTCCGGAGTATCCATGACAGAACAGGTCCGAAGCGTTTCCACAGCCGGTACTTTTATACGGGTTCTGACCAGCCCCTATCTCCGAAGGACAGCCCTCAAGGCGATAGGCGCCATGCTTTACAACTTTTTTTTCCTCCAGCAAAAGGCGGCCATTCTGCCGGGGCGAATCCCCGTTTCCAGGGTAGATCATCCCCTGGACAAAAAGATCCCCTTTACCCCGGCAAAGGTCTCCG
>JAIRNJ010000149.1 GCA_031258115.1 Treponema sp.
CCGGATCTGGAAGTCGATAAGTTCCCTGAACCCGTCATAGTCCACGTCTCCGTTTTCCTTGAGAGGGGTAACCAATGCGGTAAATGCGCCTTTGAGTTCTTTCATTCCTGCCATGAAGTAAGCGTACCAAATCGGCGCGGGCTCTGCAATATGACGGAGTATGGGTTATTAATAATTCAGGAACGTTTTTTCAGATACATCCGCAGTTTTTCCAGAACTTCTTCCAGGCGGAGCGGTTTCCCGATATGATCGTTCATACCCGCTTCCAGGCATTTTTCAACGTCTTCTTTAAATACATTGGCGGTCATGGCGACTATTGGAATTTGGTCACGCAAATTCCTTTGGGTTCCGCCTTCGGCGCGTTTTACCCGCGCTTTTTCAAAGGCGCGGATACGGCGGGTTGCCTCATAGCCGTCCATTTCGGGCATCTGCACATCCATGAAAATCATATCATAATCGCCGCCGTGGGTCTCGAATTGTTTTACCGCAACCGATCCGTTTTCCGCAGGGTCGATCTGTAACCTGGTAGGTTCCAGCAGAGCCAGCACGATTTCACGGTTTATTTCCACATCTTCCGCCAAAAGAATCCTGAATCCCTCAAAGTTATCCCTGACTGTTTCGGCGCCGCTTTCTTCCGGCACTGTTCCAAGGTGCTCATTAACAATGTCCGCTATGTCCGAGGGAAACAAGGGCTTGGACAGGAATTTATCCACCCCCTCCTGACCGGCTTCTTCTTCTATCCAGCCCCATTCGGCGGCGGAGATCATGATCACCACTGATTTCTGTTTCGGAAAAGAAGCGGTATTTCGGGACAGGGTAACTGCTTTCTCACTGTTCCGTATGTGGCCGGCAAGTTCTATGCCGTTCATTCCGGGCATGTGCCAGTCTATAAAATAGATGTTGTAAAAACCGTTTTGGCTTATCATGTCCAGGGCTTCTTCGCCGCTGTTGGCAGTATCGCAGGTAATACCCAGTTCCCCCGTAACATCGTCCAAATACTCAAGTACCGCCGGATCGTCGTCAACTCCCAGGATACGAATAGTATTCCGCCTGGCATCGGGAATCAGGGGGGAAGCGTGTTGTTTCTCCTCCCCCAGCCGTAATTTGACGGTGAAGCCGAAGGTTGAACCTTTGCCGGCCTCAGATGTAACCCAGATGGTTCCACCCATCATTTCCACGATCCGCTTGGATATAACCAGCCCGAGACCGGTTCCACCAAAACGGCGGGAAGTACCGCTTTCAGCCTGCTGGAAGGATTTGAAAAGCCGGATATATTGGTCCTCGCTGATGCCGATGCCTGTGTCGCGTATTTCCATCTGAATGGTACAAAACCCGTTTTCCTCTCCCATAAAACGGGTTTCCAGATGAATAGAACCTTCCTGGGTAAACTTAATGGCGTTGCTCAAGAGGCTTGTGATAACCTGGGCCAGCCGCTGGGCGTCACCCACGAGGGCGCGGGGGATCGCTTTGTCGAGATGTACCGAGAACCGCTGCCGCTCGGGATTCACCCGGAAATTGATGACATTTATCGCCCGCCGGAGCATCTTCTCAAAGTCAAAATTGGTTTCCGCCAATTCCAGCTTATCCACCTCAATCTTCGACATATCCAAAATATCGTTAATGATCCCTAAAAGATGGGAGGAAGCGTCTTCAATCTTGTTCAGACAGTAATCCTTTTTTTCACTGTCCCTGGAATTCCGGGCAATATTGGTCATTCCGATGATGGCGTTCATGGGGGTTCTTATCTCATGGCTCATGTTTGCGAGGAATTCGCTTTTGGCGCGGGAGGCCGCTTCGGCGGATATTTTTAGCTCAGTCAGGGTTTGGTTTTGCTTTTCGATTTCACTTATCATGGAACGATAAAACGTGATGTCCGAAATGTTAACCGAATAGCCGACGAGCCGTTTCCCCCGGAAATTTTTGCGGTGTACCTGCTGATAACTCACTTTGAAAGTCCGCTCCGGAAAAGCGGGAAGAAGGGAATCCTCACTCGGGGAAGTACTCCGAACGGTGAATTCCCCCTCAAGAACCGGCAGTTCCTGAAAGGTAAAAACGTCAAACAGATGCTTCGGGCTGTGGTGTACGCTCCGGCATTTGAGGTACTCCGCAAAATCCCGGAGGCTGGTCTTCCGGAGAACCACTTCAAAATCAGGGAAAAATTTGCCTACCGCCCGGTTGGGATCGGTGATGAAAAAATCCCTGTCCGCGAAAATAATGGCATCCCGGTAGTACTCAAAAATATCTGTCAGGGCGGTTGCTTTGAAGTTGAGCAGGCGGCTCCGCTGGCCATATAGGGAGAAGACGAGGAAAATGACATAGAAGGCAAAGGGCGCTATGTCCTGGATCATGTTGATGATGCGGAGGGTGAAGAGAATATTCACCACTGCCGGCAGGAGGGAAAATCCTATCACCAGGATCGACACCCACTTGGGCGGTTTACGGACTATGACGAAACGGAAGATATAAAAAATCACAGCCGCCACTGCGGTATAGGCAACGGCGGAATGAAGGACGAAAAGGGGGCCGTAAACAGGCAGAGGGAAACCATGTTCTACAAAGACCAAATGATGCAGAGGATCCGTAAGCAAAATCATTACATCAAAAGCGGGAATGATAACGATAAGGCGGCTAACTACCGTCCGCTTCAAAAGTGGAGACTCGTTCAGGCTGAGAAAAAACCAGAGCAGACAGTAGGGGGCGATAACCAGCATAATGGAACGGAGTATATAAAAATACCCGTACACTTCCGGGCGGGCAATCATGGCAATGGAATCGAATATGATCCAGAAACAGGTGGCAATCCCTACGGCGATCAGGCTTTGTACCTGGGAAGTACGCCGATCGGCAAACCAGAGCATTCCGAGAACAGCGAAAGTAATGGTAAAATTTACCATTTGAAAGGTAAAAAAAGAAAGTTCCACCGTCACCATGTACTCCTGCCGGCTTTCGGACCACAGATGTCCGTATCATCACGCCGCTATATGTTTTTCAACTAATTTCTCAACTATTTCAGCGGAATTTGTTCAGAAACTGAAGTTTCTGAACAACTCTATTTTATCCCCTCAAAGGCTTTGTCGATTAAGGGCCGTTCCGGGGCTTTGGTAAACAGAGAAACCACCGGTACCACGATGAAGGGTACCACAATGGCGATGGAAGCGGTCAGGGGAGAATGGGACGCGCCCAGAACAAAAAACAGAACAATCTCCGTCACCAGGCCGGTAATGAGCCCCGCATAAGCCCCGGGCTTGGTAATCCGTTTTGAATAGAGACCCAGAATATAGGGAGCGGCAAAAGAACCGGACACGGCGCCCCAGCTTAACGACATGAGATAGACGATGATGCTGATTTGGAAACGGGAGATAAAATACGAAACGATAATGAAGATTGCCGATAAAAAACGCATCATTGCCACCGAGCGGTCTTTGCCGGTTTCCTTGTCCATGCGGACCGGGTAGAGGTCGATGGCCACCGATGAGGAGGAAACCAGCACCAGGGAAGAGAGGGTGGACATGGAGGCCGAAAGTATCAGGAGGAGGATCAGCGCCAGGAGCAGTTCCGGAAGATGCTCGGTGAGCAGGGTCGGCACGATAAGGTCATAGAGTATAGCCCCGGCTTCGTTTCTGGGTATGGTTTCGAGGTCAAAGAACACATGGGCGAACGCCCCGGTGGAATAGGCGGCAAAACCTATCATCAGGGCGAAGATAGTGGTCACGATAGCCGCCTTGGGGATCACCGCTTCATTTTTGATAGCGTAGAATTTCTGAGTCATCTGGGGAAGGCCCCAGGTTCCGAAACTGGTCATGAAGACCAGGGAAAACACCGTTAGCGCGCCGGGCTGCCGGGCGGGAGGCACATGAAGCGGGTACTGTTCCTGAACCT
>JAIRNJ010000148.1 GCA_031258115.1 Treponema sp.
GGGGGCGCGGGGGGGCCGGGGGGGTGTTTGGTTGTGTGTTTTTGCGCTCGGGTCGCGGGGGGCGGGCGGGGGGCCCGCCCCCCCCCCCCACCGGCTGGCGGCGCAATCCTCCTGTACAGGAGATGAAGTCTGAAGGCGACTGCCCGGTAAGGGACTTGAAAACTCTGGAAAAGTAGAACTGGTCGGTGAATCCTGTCATGGCGGCCGTATCTTTTATCAGGGTTGTACCGTCAGAGAGGATCTCTTTTGCCTTTTCAATGCGGATATAGGTAAGATAGTCGATAAAGGATTGGCCTTTGTACTTCCGGAAAAGCCGGGACATATAGGTTTGGGAAATACCAAAGCGGATACATAACTGGTGCAGGGAAATGGTTTTCGCCAGATGGCTTTTGAGGTATCCCTCAATAAGGGAAAAGAATTCGGGAGTGTCTACCTTGTTAATGGGCTGTTCTTCTTCGGGAAGCAGTTTGTCCAGGATGTAGAGAAGGCTCTCCTTAAGATCTTCATAATTCGTAGCATAACAGAAGGCATCGTCCAGTAAAAATTCTATCGGTTCTTTCTGTACCGGCGGGTTTTGTTTTTCACCGTAATATTCCCGGAATATGCGGATCTCTTCCAGAATGAAGCGGAGTTCCTCTTCCGCAAGAAACTGCGGCAGTTCAGCCTTTTCGCAGGCGCATATCGTTTCCAGAAGAATTGCCCGTACCTTGTCAAAACGTTTTTCTTTAAGATAATACATGAGGCTGTTGTCTCTGTTGGAAGAAAAGAATTCAGATCTCTTGCGAGGCTCTTCCGCGGAAGTAAAGATTATCTTTGACTTGCCGATGCAGAGTTCCCGGTTCAGTGTATCGTAGAGGAGGCCGGCGATTGCCGGAAGTTCCTGCAGGGGAAAAGCCTTTTCATAAAAAATAATGGTACTGTATCCGGGGGTGTCCCGGTTCAGCCAGGAAATTTTCTGTACAAGTTCTTTTGAAGGCGAAAACCCGGCCGCTTCGATGTGGAGACACTCCATCTCATCCCGGCCGTACATGTCCACCGTATCGCCTAAAATCCTGAATGCCGATACATCAAGAGGCTTGAAATCGCCAAATCTTTTTGGTAAACCGTTCTTCCTGCAGATCCCTGCCGTATAGAGAGGGGCCGGGAAATATTTTTTCCACTCCGGAGGATCATAGGTTCCCTTGTTAAGGAGTTCCCGGATCAAGCTTATGGCTTTGTTTTCCCGGCTGCTTTCAAGTGCCGGTATGGCCCGGTTCAATGCATCCTGCAGAGTTGCGGGGCTTATGGGTTTCAATAGATAATCTATGGCGCCGTGCTGCAGGGCGGTTCTGGCATATTCAAAGTCCTGATAGCCGGAAAGGATCATCGTTTTAATATCGGACAGTTCTTCATGCAGGCGGATTATGAGTTCAAGGCCATTCATGCCCGGCATTCTGATATCGGTAAGCAGCAGATCCGGATGATGCGTCCGCGCCAGGTTCAAGCCTTCTTCGCCGTTTTCGCCGCTTGCAACCAATTCAAATTGGGGGCAATAGATCCGGATAATATCATATACATTCTCCGCGGCGGCCGGTTCATCTTCAACAAGGATCACCCGGTACATTTATTCCTCCTTCCGCATGAGCGAACCAATGGTAACCTTTGCGCCGTCAGCGGTATCTGAAATGCGGAAGATTACATCATTTCCAAAAAGAATAAGGAAGCGGGCATAGATATTAAGAAAACCCATGCCTCCTATATCCAGATTGAGCTTGCCTTCGTTAAGCGCTCCGGCCATTTTTTCCATTCCGCTTTCCAGTTTGGCCTTTTCTTCTTCCCTGAAACCACAGCCATTATCGCTTATCTCTACATACCAATACCGGCCCTCCGTATAACCTTTGACATCAATACGCATTATACCGGAATTTCCGGTAAAGCCGTGGCTTATGGAATTTTCTACCAACTGCTGTAAAACAATTTTGGGAATCATCTGGCAGAGAACTCCATCTTCAATTTCCAGGCTGTATATCAGCTTGTCCCGGTATCTGGTTTTTAGAAGATAGAGATAATTCTTCAAGTACTCCACATCTTCCGAAACAGGCACCAGCCGTTTGGATACTCCGGCGGAATAACGCAGCATGGAAGCAAGTTTTTCACAGATTTCGCAGATGACTTCATCACCGTTTTGTACTCCCCGGTGAGAGATAACGTTCAACACATTATAGAGAAAATGGGGATTAACCTGGGCCTGCAATGCGTCAAATTCGGCCTGCAAATGGAGAAGGCCGAGTTGTTCTTCCTTGAGACGGGCGGTGTTAAGTCTCTTGAGAAGGGCATTGTAACTTTGGCAGAGCCTGGCAAATTCATCGTCCCGAAAATCCATAAGCACATCATGTTCAATGTTGTCAAGATTTGTATTTTCGATACGCTGAATGAGTTGTCCTATGGGAACTGTTATCCGCCGGGAAAGCAGGGTGATTACCGCTACCGATACCATGGAGATACAGAGGGCCATGATAATGGTCATCCTGGTCGTATCCCCAACGGCTTCCCTCATACCGGTTCTGCTCTGGATTACCACCGTATGGGTATCGGTATAGGGCGAATACCAGGATGCGGCCAGGCGGCCGCCGAACCGGCTTATACTTCCATTGTGTGTAAGGCTTCCCCGCAGTTCACCCAAGGCCGCATTGTCTTTTTCATCAAACTGTGAATAAAAAATATCTCCGTTTCCCTTTATTACCGCCAAAAGAAAAGAGCCGGTATTGTTGAGATTATAGATTTCTTCCAGGGATGCCGCCGTCTTTTGTACTTCTATATAGCTTGCCGTATTGTTCCCCATGATAAGGCGGAGAATACCGAAAACCTGCACGGGGTAGCGTTTATTCCACGGATCGGTGTATACAGGAACAAGGACGGGCTTCCCCATGTATTCGCCGGCATCCGGGATCAGGGGTACGATGCCGGGATCCGCTTCCCCGTCGGCTGTTGTAGGAACCTGCAGGTTATTGGAGAGTATATCCCCCTTCTCGCTGAAAAAAGAAACCCGGTAGAAATTTGAACCATTACAATAGGTAGACAGGGAAGTGCGGAGAGTCTGTTTCGCCTGCCTGATGTAGGAAGAGTTTGCCGCATTCCGCTCTACCCTTGTCAGAGTCGTAATTGCCGAAAGGGTATTACTGTCGGAAAGCAGAAATTCGGTTATGAAAACCATGGGCCGTACAATCTCGTCCAGTTGATGTGACATGTTTTTGCAGAGAATATCCAGATTCTGCAGGGACCGGGTTTCCAGATGCCGCAAATTGTAGATCTCAAACGCAAAGGCCAGAATGGTAATAAGGGCCGAAACAAGAAGAGAATAGGTAAAGACAAGCCGTGTCCTGAAATGCATAGACCTCTTTAGTATAAATCTCATTTTGTTTTTTTTGTAAAAAAAATGTCCTTACTCAATAAGTGTTGGATTTTCAAGCCTGTACTGTTGTATATTTCATTTACGGCAGCGAAATTCGGCTGGATCATAAAATAATACTTTATTATCAGGAGGAGTATAATGAAAAAGAGCATTTTTGTCCTTCTGCTGGCGCTGGCGATTGTTGTATCAGGTTTTGCCGGGGGAAAATCCCAGGCATCCGGTTCAGGAACGCAGGCCGGCAAAAAAACCGTGATCAGTGTGCTGATAGACAAGGACACCAACTTCATCGGCGCCCAGGCGGTTCTGGACGCGGCAGCCGAAAAGTTCGGTGTGGAGTTTCAGGTAGAGATCCGGCCCGGCGGAACCGAAGGGGATAATATCATCAAAACCAGGCTTGCCACAGGGGATATGTCCGATCTCTTTGGCTACAATACCGGTTCCCTGCTCCAGGCCATAAATCCTGAACGGAACATTGTGGATCTGAGCGATGAAGCCTGGATGGGCAAGGTTACGGATTCCTTCAAAACCGCAGCCTCTTCCAGGGGGCGGGTTTACGCGATTCCTACAGGTTCAACCGTTTCGGGCGCCTGGGTTTACAACAAGCGGGTATACAGGGAACTGGGGCTTCAGGTTCCCAAAACCTGGAAAGATCTTATGACAAACTGTGAAAAAATTCAGGCTGCCGGAAAGGTGGCCATCATCGGCACATACAAGGATACCTGGACAAGCCAGCTTATCGTCCTTGGGGATGAATACAATGTGAAGGCGGCTTATCCAAACTATCCTGCCGATTATACCGCCAACAAGGTCAAGATCAGCAATACTCCCGCGGCTCTGCGCAGTTTTGAAAAACTCTGGGAATCCAGGAAGTATCTTAACAGGGATTTTCTCGCAACCACCTATGATGTGGGACTCGAAATGATCTCCACCGGATCCGGCGTCCACTGGCCCATGCTGAGTCCCTTCTCCAACATTCAGGCAAACTATCCCCAATACATCAACGATATCGGAATGTTCGGTCAGCCCGGAGACGATCCAAACGACCACGGAATCACCGTATGGGAATCCGGAGGCTGGTATATTTACAAGAACAGCCCCAATGTTGAGATCTGCAAAAAAGTTCTGGAATTCTATATTTCCCAGGAAGGGATAGACATCTACGGTTCCAAGATAAAACCTGACGGGCCCTACTCGATTAGGGGAATCAAACTTCCCGCCGATTCATATCCTGCGGTGCTTGAAGTCCAAACGTACTTTGACGCGGGAAAGACCCAGCCTGCTCTGGAATTTGAATCTCCGGTAAAGGGGCCGAATCTGGAACAGATCTGTGTGGAAGTAGGTTCCGGTATTACCGAACCAAAGGCTGCCGCCGCCGCTTACGATGCGGATGTGCAGAAGCAGGCCAAACAGCTTAACCTGCCCGGCTGGTAGGAATTAAGCGAAAATTATCATTTTCGCTTAATTCCGGAGATTGGGGACGCCAAAAAGTGTAACGCCTGGTTTGGCCGGCCCCAATCTCCATAAAAACCGGATCGGACACGAAAAAAATTTCACGCGGAGTATTTATGAAGCAGAAAATTTACAACCTCTGGTTTCTTGCTCCCTTATTAATCATTTATATAATAATTTTTATTATTCCCACGATCATCTCCTTCTTTTTCAGTTTGACCATCTGGACTCTTACGGAATTCCGTTTTGTAGGATTCTACAATTTTGTTACCTTCTTTTCCGAGTATTCCCTGCGTATCGGTGTTCAGAATACTCTTGTTTATTCTATCCTCACCTGCGCCTTTAAGGCCGTGCTGGGTCTCGGCGCCGCGGTTCTCCTGACTTCTCCCATTAGAACAAAGAATATCATCAGATCCATCATCTTTTTTCCAAACCTTGTCAGTACCATAGCGGTGGGCCTTACCTTTAATTCCCTCATGCATCCCACAAAGGGACTCTTCAACACCATGCTTGCAAAGATCGGCATTGAAGGCCCCGACTGGCTGGGTAATACTTCCTTCGCCCTCCTTTCCGTTATCATGACCGATGTCTGGAAAGGCGTCGGGGTAGCGACTGTTATCTACATTGCGGGGCTCCTTGCCATACCTGATACCTACTACGAAGCCGCGGCGATTGACGGCGCTTCGGGCATTCAGCGTTTCAGGCATATTACTTTGCCGCTGGTACAGTCTTCAATAAATACGGTTATCATTCTTGCCTTTATCGGCGGGGTACGGACATTCGATCTTATCTGGACCATGACCAAGGGCGGCCCCGGCTTTGCCACCGATACCCTGGCCTCAATAATTTATAAGCAATATGCCTATGGATTCTATGGCCTTTCTACCGCGGGAAACGTTGTCATGTTTCTCATGATCGGCTTGATTGTATTTCCTCTTTACCGCTTCCTGGTAAGCAGGGAAGTGGAGGTATAGAAATATGATCAGAAAAAAAGGAAATTATCTTATCGCCGAAATTCTTGCGGTATTCTTCAGCGTAATAATATTTATTATCCCCTTTTATTTTATTTTTTTAAATTCTGTAAAGGATCGCCGGGAAGCGGGCCTTATGAATCTTGCCTGGCCTTCATCGTTTCATTTTGAAAACTACATTGAGGTGATCCGGACCCAGGACTATATGCTGGTCAAGGCATTCTACAACAGTATTGTGATAACCGCTCTTTCCATTGTGATGCTGGTGATTGTCTGTTCTCTTGCCGGTTTTGTATTACAGCGGGTAAGCGGAAAATTTACCACAGGGATTAACTTTCTCATACTGACAGGACTTATGCTTCCCCCGGCGATACTGCCTACCATCTGGGTAATGGATCTTATCGGTATCTACCGTTCCCTCTTCGGAATGATCCTGGTTGAAGTGGCTTTGGGAATTCCCTTTACCGTTATGCTCTACCGCGGCTATACCGCATCCATCCCCAGAGAAATTGAAGAAGCGGCCTATGTGGACGGCTGTAATCCGGTACGGCTTTTTGTGCAGATTGTGTTTCCGCTGCTGGTACCGGTAACGGCAACCGTAACGGTACTTTCATCGGTAAACATATTCAACGACTTTGTGAATCCCCTATACTTTCTTCCCGGCGGGAAAAACCCGACCGCCCAGCTTACGCTTTACAATTTCATGGGCCGTTATGCCGCCTATTGGCAGCTCCTCTTTGCCAACGTGGTGCTTATTACCATCCCGCCGCTGGTGCTCTTCATTTTCTTTAACAAGAAGATCGTAAACGGCATTACCGCAGGAGCGGTCAAAGGCTAACAGCCTATTGCACTTGTAGGTTTGAGCGGAATTTTTGATATGATGAGCTGCAATGGCGGCTAAAAACTACACCGGCGTCTTTCTTGCCTTCCGGCAGGCTTCCAGATCAGGGGGAGGCACATCCCGTCCGTCAAAATCAAGCAGCATTTTGTTGAGGTCTTCGGTAATGTTCCGGTCTATAAAACCCTGGCGGGCCATGTCCCGCAGTATCTCTATGGTTTCCCTGTGGCCGCGTCCTGTGTGATAGGGCCGCTCTTCACTTACCGCCTGATAAATGTCAATGCAGGCCAGAAGCCGCGATACAAAGTCCAGATCCTCGGCCTTCTTGCCGAAGGGGTAACCGGTACCGTCAAGTTTTTCGTGGTGATTTGAAGCCCAAAGATGGATCTGTTCAAAACCTTCAATGTCCTTGAGTATTTCCCAGGTTTTGTATACATGGCTCTTTATGATTTTAAATTCTTCATCGTCAAGCTTGCCGGGTTTTTCCAGTATCGAAGAAGATATTGCAAGTTTACCGATGTCATGAAGGGCCGCCGCAAGATATATTTCGGTACAGGTACTCAGGGGATAGCCGTAGCGGCAGGCCATGAGCCAGGCCCGGTTTGCAATCTGGGTTGAATGTTTGCGGGTAAACTTTGATTTATAGTCAATGATGTGGGTAAAAAAGGTTGCAAGGTTAATGATTACCTCGTTTTCCATTTCCGCGTACCATGCCGGAATAAATTTCAGCGTAGCGGCTTCGATGTTTTCATCCTTCAGCGTTTCAAGCATGTTTTCATCCAGTATACCGAGCATGGCCTCCGCCGCTTCTCTGGTAAAAAGGGTTCCTGCGCCCGACTCAATGTACCGGTGGATCTCGGACAGCCCCTCCGCTCTTACGCGCTGCAGATGATTTATTACATCAACCGTGTCGGCAATACAGATGATCGCCGCACCGGTGGAAAATTCGCCCTCCCTTTTTTGAAAGGAACCTGCGCCGTTGGGACGCTCGTGATGATACAACACAAAATCCGAATAATTTGTTTTAAAATTGAGGGTATTTACATTCCGCTGTCCGATCTCGCAGTGACTTTTCATTGCGGCATCGTGTTCCTCTCCGTCCAGTTCCGAGGCAATATATTCGGTAAGGGCATTATCATGAAGGAGGGCGCAGATTGTCAAAGCCCGCAATTCCTCATCCCACATGCCGAGTCTGAGGCCCATAATTCCCGAAAGAACCGCTACACGCTTGCCGTGCCTGGAACTGGCTCCCAGAAGTTCGCCTTCTACAATATCCAAAGCCGTTGTCAGGGCCTTGATCAGCTGATCCATACGAATAGTCATACTAACCTTAAAAATTACATCGAACATGAAAGAAAGGTAAAGCCGCCCTATGGCTCCATGCGGGGCAAATTTTCCATCATCATCTTTTTTCAGTATAGAGAAATTCATGAGTCTTGACAAGCTGATTCCGGGATATATGATCATATATATGATGAATAAAAGCAGACACAATTTATCAATACCGGTTTTTTTGGGTCTCGTTTTCATCTTTTCAGGATGCGGCGGCAGGGGAATGCAGCGGAAAGCCGTTTATTCCATGGATATGGCTGCGGCGGGGAGCGTTAAGGCGGAAGAGATACAGACCGGCTTTGCCGATTCTGCAGAAGTGTATGACGGAGGAAGCGGTAACGCTCCGGTGAATCCGCAGGCCGGCTCTCCCATCCGAAAACTGGTAAGCAGGGCCTCTCTTCGTGTCCGCATACAGGATCCGGAAGAGGGAGCCGCCAGACTTGAAGGGCTCCTGGATAAGTTCGATGCCTGGTCTGCTTCCACAAATATCTATGAAAACGGACGGAATTACAGCCTCAGGGTTCCTGCCCGCTCCTATAATGCCATGCTTGAAGAACTCAAAACTCTGGGAAGAATACTTTTTCTCTCCGAAACCACGGAAGATGTAACATTGCATTATTACGATCTTGAAAGCCGGCTTACTACACAGAGGGAACTGCTCAGGACTTTTCAGGGGTATCTGGGAAAGGCTAAAAGCATTGAAGAGATAATGACCGTGGAGCAGCGCATAGCGGAACTGCAGAATGAAATTGACAGAACTGGTACCCAGTTCCGTTCTCTTGCGGATCTTGTGGATTATGCCTCCATTGATCTTGAAATATCCGGGCCTGAAAACGCCGCTGTTTTCGGCAGGCGCAGTCTGGCCGAACAGGTTGGGGAACTCTTTGGCAGTTTTGGCGATAATATCACCGAAATCGTAGTGATAGTGCTGGGAGCAATCATATACGGTATTCCCGTTCTGCTGATAGCGCTGATCCTTTACTGGATACTCTTGGGAAGAATAGGCCTTTTACGGAAACTCTGGCGTCTTGCCTCGGGAAAGAAGAAGGCTGAACAGAAACCTGTTTCTGGAAATCAGGATGTTAAATTATGAATATATGTCTCCATAACGGTACGGTACTTACCGGTTTTGCTTCCATGGAACGCTGCGCCGTTCTTATCGAAGACGGCATGATAGGGGATGTTTTTTCCGAACGCCGTTTTGAACAGAAGCATTTCGGCGCCGGAACTGAAATTATCGACGTGGAAGGGGCCTTTATCAGTCCCGGTTTCATAGACACCCATATCCACGGTTTCGGCGGATTTGGAACCGAAGATTCGGGCAGTGCGGAATCGGTGCTGGAGATGTCAAAACTCCTCACGCAATACGGGGTGACTTCTTTTAATCCCACCCTCTATCCCATGGAAAAAGAAAAGATGCTGCATGCGGTAAAAAGTATTACCGCTTCCATGGGCAGGGAAGATGGCGCCCGAATCATGGGCCTCCATCTGGAAGGGCCTTTCCTCTCTCCCGAACGGCTGGGCGTACAGATCGCCTCAACCATCCGCCCGGTAGACATGGCCTTTATGGAGGAACTCTGGCAGGCCTCCCGGGGACGTATTGTCAACATGACCGTTGCTCCCGAACTCAAGGGCATGCGGGAACTTGCTCTCTCCTGCATCAGGAGGGGAATCGTTTTGCAGGCGGGGCATACGGACGCCAAATATGAAAACATGGTAGAAGGCATACAGGCGGGGATCCTGCATGCGACTCACCTCTTCAATGCTATGAGCAAGATGGAACACCGCAATCCCAATGCGGTAGGAGCGATACTGATCCATCCTGAAATGTCCTGCGAGATCATTGCCGATGGTTTTCATGTCCATCCCGATCTTTTCAAACTGCTTATGAGGGACAAATCCAATGACAAAATTGTCCTCGTAACCGACGGTCTTAAACCGACAGAGCAGAAAGAAGGCCCGTTTTTTGCCAACGGCGAAGAGGTGGTTCTCCATGAAGGGACTTTCCACCGGAAGATTGATGATGTTATTGCCGGGTCGAGCCTCACTATGATCCGGGGAATAAAGAACCTCTGCAGTTTCGGTTTCAGTCTGGAGGATGCGGTCAAGGCCGCCGCCTTCAATCCTGCGCAGGTAATGCGCTATACCCGGAAAGGGGTTATCGCTCCGGGACACGATGCGGATATTACGGTGTTCGACAGAAACTTTCATGTACTTGCCGTAATTGTAGAAGGGATAATCAAAAAAAATTTATTTTAATAAGGAGTATCCATGCGCCTGATTATTGAAAAAGATTATGATTCTGTATGCCGCTGGGCAGCGCAGTATATTATGAACCGGATAAATGCGGCACCGTCTTTTGTATTGGGTCTGCCCACAGGCTCAAGTCCCCTGGGAGTTTACCGGGAACTTTCCGCATACAACCGTGAAGGAAAAATTTCATTCAAAAAAGTAACTACCTTCAATATGGACGAGTACATCGGGCTTCCCGCCGATCATCCCCAGAGTTACCATTATTTCATGGAAGAGAATTTTTTTAAGCATATTGATATTGACAGAAACAATGTTCACATTCTGGACGGTATCGCCGCCGATCCTGTTGCGGAATGCAGGGCCTATGAAGATGCGATCCTCAAAGCCGGAGGCATCGATCTTTTTTTGGGCGGCATGGGCGCCGATGGACACCTTGCCTTTAATGAACCCGGCTCTTCCCTTTCTTCCCGGACAAGGATAAAAACCCTTACCCCCGGTACCCGGATCGCCAATGCCCGCTTCTTCGGAGGCGACATGGAAAAAGTGCCGTCTACTGCCCTTACGGTAGGAATCGGCACGGTCATGGATGCCCGGGAACTGCTGATTTTAGCTTCCGGTTACGCCAAGGCGCGGGCGCTGCAAGCGGCAATAGAGGAAGGACTCAACCATATATGGCCTCTTTCCTGTCTGCAGATGCACCCCAGGGCGATTATTGTCTGTGATGAAGAGGCCACCGATGAACTACGGGTGGGAACGGTACGCTACTTTAAGGAAACCGAATCGGCGTACCGCGTAAGCAATTAGGAACTGTAAAATAA
>JAIRNJ010000157.1 GCA_031258115.1 Treponema sp.
CAGATCGCCGCGGAAGCCAAAACCACCAGCGGCACACCGGGGCTGGACCGCTCCGACGCGGTGTTCAAGGAGGATCACCAGGAACTTATCCGCCAGCTCTGCGCCCTGGTAATTAGCCCGGAAGAATTCTGCCGCCAGCTTGACGCTTCGGCTGAACGGGCTTCAAAACAGTAGACGCCGGCCAAAGAGGGAGCTGTCCGGGGATTGGAAAACGCTTTCCGGCCGGCTCCTTTTATCGTACAATAAGAGATACCATGAAAAGTTTATTCAGCAACAAAAAGACAATAGCTGTCCTGGTTCTGCCGGGACTTGTCATTATGCTCTTTGCCATTGCGATTCCCCTGGTAATCAGTTTGATACTCAGCTTTGTCCAGTGGGCGGGCTTTGGTACGATAAAATTTATCGGTATCGGCAATTACTCCCGGCTTTTGCGGGATAAAACATTCTGGCGTTCTCTGTATAATGTATCCCTGTTAATCATTATTACCATTTTTTTTCAGAATACCTTCGCCTTCTTTATCGCTTCTCTTCTGACTAAGCTGTCGGAGAAACGATCCCAGATCCTGCGGACTATATACTTTATCCCCGCCACCCTCAGCCTGGTAGTGGTTACCAAACTCTGGGTCAATATTTTCCACCCCACCTATGGGATGCTGAACAAGCTGATCCGTTTTCTGGGCCCCCAATACTTTGAAATCGCTTGGCTTGGGAATACCAAAACGGCTATATGGGCGGTTATCTGGATCATGATCTGGCAGGGCTTCGGCTGGGCCCTGCTCTTCTTCTACGGCGGCCTTATGACCGTACCCCGGGAACTGGAAGAGGCGGCCCTGGTGGACGGGGCGAACCGGCTGCAGGTTCATCTCAGGGTGATCCTCCCCTATATGATCCCGGTGATCCAGTCCATCATCATCATCGATGTGGTCTCTTCTCTAAAGCAGATGGAGATGGTATACCTTTCCACGGAAGGAGCGCCCGGAGGGACCACCCAGTTTTTGGCGGTATACCTGTACCAGCGGGCCTTTAAATACGGCGAATACGGCTACGGTAACGCCATCTCGGTGCTTTTTGTGCTCATCGCCGTACTGATGACCCTGCTGATCCAGCGGGTCTTTAGAAAATCCATAGAACAGTTTTAATGCTGAGGGGAAGGGGATGAAGGGAATCAACCAAAGTTATCGGAACCGGCATTCGGCCGGCAAGATCCTGCTCTATATCTTTCTTGCGGCCATGGCGCTCTCCCAGGTCTTCCCCTTTGTCTGGATCTTTACCTATTCGATCAAAAAATCAGGCGATCTCTTTGGCCCGGACCTGCTCTCCTTCCCCAGGGAACCCCAGTGGATCAACTACTACAAGGCTTTTACCAACGGGCGCATCCCCCTGTACCTGGCCAACACCCTGAAGATCGTCATCCCCTCGGTTACCCTGGGCACCGTCCTGCCCTTCTGCCTTGCCTACGCGTGTACCCGCATGGAATGGAAACTGAAGAAACTGGTCTGGTCAATCGTAATCATCGGCATGACTATTCCCATTCATACCACCCTCCTGCCGAATTTTATCTGGTACAAGACATTCCATTTGATAGACACCCATCTGGCTCTGATAATTTCCTACATGGCCTTTACCATGTCCTTCAATTCAATTGTATTCTCCGGGCTCCTGATGAGTATTCCCAAGTCCATGGAAGAGTCGGCCTTTATCGACGGGGCGGGGTATTTTACCATTCTGTACAAAATCATCGCTCCCATATCGCTGAACGGTTTTATCACCGTGGGGATTATGACCTTTCTAAGTCACTGGAACGATTTCCTCATGGCCAATACCTATATTTCCACGGAAACGAAACGTACCCTTCCGTTTTCGGTTATCCGCTTTGCCGGACAGTACGCTTCCGATTATGCGGTACAGTTTGCCGTCATGACCCTGGTAGCCATTCCGCCCCTTGTCTTCTATTTTGCCTTTAACAAGTGGATGCTGGCAGGCGTTACTGCCGGTTCCGTAAAAGGATAGAGGCCCGGGACTTTTCAGGATACCGCTCTCCCGGCAAGAACTCAGGCAGGTTAAGGGAATCTATTGAAGGCCGCCTTTGGTATCCTGCGCATGCCAAATCACCGAGGGGTCTATGCTCTTTAAGTCCTTTGAGCAGGTTACCGCCATTGCCCAGCGCAGCGTGTCTGTCATCTGATTGATGTATTTGGTAACTCCCGCGGCCCCCTCTTCCTTGAGGGACGGCATGATAGCCCGGCCGACGGAAACAGCGGCAGCGCCCAGCGCGATGGCCTTGAAGGCATCCATGCCTGTATCAATCGAGCAGTCCACAAAGATCGGCATTTTGCCGTTGATCACCCTGACGATCCGCGGCAGCGCCTGCAGGGGAGGCACCGGATAGGGAACCATGCCGTGGTGGTGGGAAACCACGATACCCTGAATGCCGGCGTCAAGGCACTTGCGGGCGTCTACTTCGCTGGTAACTCCCTTGATGATGAAGGGAAGTTTGGTAGCCTTTACAAAGCTCCTGATCTCCTCCAGGGTTTTGGGCGCCATGTCAAAACCGGCGCAGCGGTACCAGCTTCCCATGCCGCCGAACTGGTGATCCACATCCATGCCCATGGCGATACAGCCGGTTTTTTCGGCATGTTCAATCTTTTTGAAAATATCCCTATTGTCTTTGTAGGGCTTTATTATCTTGATGGTTCCGGCTCCGGTATTGCAGATCGCTTCAAGCTCTTCCTCGCTTCCCATGCCGCACCACATGACCGCATTGACCGCCTTAATGCCCCTGGCCGCTTCCACGAGACCTTCGGGGTGAGTCTTGTTGAGGTGGGAAAGGGCCGCCAGCATTACAGGCGTATCGAAACTATGCTCGTAAAGTTCCAGTTTGGCGGAGGGATCCACCGAATCAATGTGCCGCATCTCCACCAAAAGAGAATCCAGATAAGCCCTGGTGATTTTTTCCGCATCTCCGGGGTTCTTTTTTTCTTCAGCCATAGTTTCCTCCAATATGGATGAGCATAGCACGGTTTTCCGGCTTGGGGAATATCTGAAAACGCTTACATGAAACTACCAGGGATCTGCGCAGTTCCTAAGCCTGTTCCGCAATGAACTCCTCAGCCTGAAACTTTGGAACGGTAGCGTTCGACTTCCCAGTTGTTGATAAAATCAATCTGATCCTCTCTCATGAAGCGGGGGCCGCCAAAACTTTCCGTGTATACGGAAACCTTGACCGCATCAAGGAACAGTTCGGCGGCGGCAGCGGCGGCCTTCTCCGAATTGCCCAGGGCAAAGACCCCGGTTTTCCGGCAGGCAACGATTTTTGGAATACGCCCGGTTTTTTCAACATGGCGTTTCCAGGCTTCTTCGGCAGAGCCGGCATCGGGAAGGAAGAGGGGATCGCTTCCCGCATAGACGATGTGATCCGGACTGAAGGGCCCGGAAACGGGTTTGAAGCTTTCTTTGCTTTCTATGAGCTCCGCAATTTCCCTGTTGTATAGAAATTGAACATTCCAGGCGCCGCCGCTCTTTTCGGCAAGGCCGCGGAGGGTATCGCCAAGGTTCCTGCCGGCTTCATCAGGGCCCCGGCTTCCCGAAAAATCCGGTTTCCGCCCGCTTGCCCCTTCCAGGGTATCCATGATCCCCCCATAGAGGCCCTTGATTCCCTCAACAGTATCGGCGCCCACAAAAACCCCGTGATTCTGCAGGAAGATGACGGCCGCCTCTTCGGCATTTTTTTCTTTATAGGCATGGGCCGCATCCCTGACCGCCCGGAAGAGAATGTAGCCGGGATTTATCGACGGAATCCAGATGCTGTTCGGAAAGAGACGGGCGGCAGCCTTCTCTCCCTCCTGTGAACAGGTGAGACCGTTCACCAGACCGGGGTGAGTATGAACCACATAGGCAAAGGGAAGAAGATCGTGGAGCAGAGTTTCTACACTGGGCCGTTTCTGCTCTTCACCGGGACAGCGGGCAGCCATCATGTCGTTCAGCACAGCCGCTTCCCGTTTTTCCGGATCGGCGGGGTAATCCTTCTCCCAGACAGCCCCCAGTTTGCTCCTGTCCATACGTACAAATTGCGCCGGTTCCATGTGTGCAAGACTGGCGCCCGAACCTTTTATATAGAGAGTGTCTTCATCCTTGAAAGATGTATTGCCGCCCCCCGCAATTACATACTCAGGATTTGCCCCGTAGTAGCGGGAAATTTCCGTCAGTTCCTGAACACCCATGAATGCCTCCAGACTTTGCCTGTCCGCAAAGCCGGTTACTTTGCGGACTTTAATTATTTCATTAATGCATACTTCTTTCCGGGCCTTTTGTCGAGTGGTAAATGCGGGGAAGTGGTTTCCGGTAACAGACGCCATGGACGGCCGCGGGTTTTATGCGCTTTTTTGCTCTTCAAGGAATTCCATGAACTCCGCACCGCTTATGGTTTCGCGTTCGATAAGGCAGGCGGCAATATCGGAAAGCTTGTCCCGGTTTTCTCTCAGAAGGTGCAGCGCTTCTGTGTGGCAGTTTTCCAGGATGCCGGCTACTTCCCGGTCAACATCCCCGCCGGAAGCCTCGGAAGCGGTAAACACATTGCGGCCGTCCAGGTACTGATTCTGCAGACTTTCAAGACTCATAAGGCCAAAGCGCTCGCTCATGCCGTACTGGGTAACCATGTTCCGTGCCAGACGTGTCGCCCTTTCAATGTCGTTGGCGGCTCCGGTACTCATCTCCCCGAATTCGATTTCCTCCGCGGCCCGGCCTGCCAGGAGGCATGTGATCTGCGCAAGCAGATCCGATTTGGTAAGGAGGTAGTGTTCCTCCTCGGGAAGGTTCATCGTATAACCCAGGGCGCCCATTGTGCGGGGAACTATGGTTATCTTGTGTACCGGCTGGGAGTGTTTCTGCAGGGCAGATGCAAGGGCGTGCCCCACTTCGTGGAAGGCCACCATCCTTTTTTCTTTTTTGCTGAGAATGCGGTCTTTCTTTTCCTTCCCCGCTATCACCGTTTCTACCGCTTCCATCAGATCTTCCTGCGTCACTTCATTCCGCCCGAGACGCACCGCACGAAGGGCCGCCTCGTTGATCATGTTGGCAAGATCCGCTCCGGCGGCCCCGCTTGTTGCCAGAGCGATTTCACGGAGATTCACCGTTTTCTCAAGGCGTACTTTTTTTGCGTGAACAAGAAGAATCGCCTCCCGTCCGGGAAGATCGGGCTTTTCCACGATGATACGGCGATCGAAACGGCCGGGACGGAGCAGGGCCTTGTCAAGAATTTCCGGCCTGTTGGTGGCCGCCAGAATCAGTATGCCTTTGGAAGAATCAAAACCGTCCATCTCCGCAAGGAGCTGGTTCAGAGTCTGTTCCCGTTCATCGTTGCCGCCCATCTGGTTGTCCCGGCTCTTGCCGATGGCGTCGATCTCGTCAATAAAGATGATGCAGGGAGCGTGTTTTGCGGCCTGGGCAAAGAGATCCCGCACCCGGCTTGCGCCGACACCGACAAACATTTCCACAAATTCGGATCCAGAAAGTGACAGGAATGCTACCTTTGCCTCCCCGGCCACCGCCTTGGCAAGCAAGGTCTTTCCCGTTCCCGGAGGCCCCACGAGCAGCGCGCCCTTGGGCTGCTTGGCGCCGATTTCCTGGTACTTTTCCGGACGGTGGAGGTAATCCACCATCTCCTTGAGGCTTTCCTTGGCTTCGTCCTGGCCCGCCACATCATCAAAACTGACATGGGTGTTTTTTTCCATATCGTAGTATTTGGCCTTACTCTTGCCCGCATTGAGTATGCCGCCCATCCCTCCGCCCATTTGAGCGGAAAACTTGCGCATAATAAAAAAGTAAACTACATAGAAGATAAGGAGCGGGAATATCCAGCTTGAAATGAATTCCATGATAGGATTACTGCGTATGATGGGTCTATAGAAGGCTACATTTTTACTGTTCAGCCTTTCGACAAGCGCCGGGTCGTCGAGCCTTCCGGTATAAAAAACCCGGCTTCCCGCCTTGCCGTTTTCCGGAACCTGCATCCCCCCTGCGGAATTGTCCGCGCCGAGAATCTCCCGAACACGGCCTGCGGATGCATCTTCTTTCAGAGTGAGAGCGATCTGATCGTTTTCGATTCGTACATGTTTCACCGCATCGGCTTCCACCAGACTGAGAAACTGACCGTATCCAATCTCCACCCTCTGGTTTGCCGAGAAACCCCCCACTACGATGTTGAGAGCAAATGTAATGACGATACCGATTACCAGAAAATTGAAGAAGCCGTTTTTTCCGTCAGGCTCTCTTCCCTGTCTGTTGGGGCCCTCTCCCCCCCGAGTGTCTTTTTCCATAGCGATCACCTCGTGTTTTGATGGAAACCCGTGCGGCGTTTCCCGGAGCACATGCGCTCCCTGCAGAAATATCTGCGGCCTTCCAGCCTGATCCTTATACAAAGATAACCATTTTGGAGGCAAAAGGTAAGCAAATTCGGAATTTATCGGTAAATAGTGCAAAACCCTGGATAAATACAGCCCTTTCCAAAGAGCCGAAAAAGGGGTATATTTGGGGCAGGAGTCAAATATGGGACAAACACAGGCCATAGGCGAGGGGCTGACCTTTGAGAAGGTCTGGGCGGCAATACAAGCCACTAATGAGCAGATAAAAGAAACCGCCCGGCGGCAGGAAGAAACCGACCGCATACTAAAAGAAACCGACCGCATACTAAAAGAAACCGCCCGGCGGCAGGAAGAAACCGACCGTCAGATAAAGGCAACCGACCTCCAGATGAAGGCAACCGACAAGCGGCTTGGGGAGCTTGGCAACCGCTTCGGCGA
>JAIRNJ010000080.1 GCA_031258115.1 Treponema sp.
TTCAATCCGTTCCCGGTATTCACGGTTGCGTAAGTATAACTGACGGAAATAAAAAGCCAGAGCCAGAAATACCAGTTCCCAGACAGGAATAGCCAGAGCCAGAAGAGTATGGGTACGGCGGTAAGCCGGATGGGCAATATCAATATAGAAATATTTTCCTCCGGAACCCAGGCTGTTTCCCTCACGCCGGTGGTTTGTCTGCCTTTCCGGGGGGAATCCCTCGCCCGCTTTCGTCCACCCCGCGGAAGGTTCCGGGGGTGCGGGCGGCAGAAAAGTTCTGTCGGATTTAAGCACAAATTTTATGCGGTCGCTTTTTTTGTCGGGAATTGTATAGCGCCCAAAACGGCTCTTCCCGGAACTTTTCTCAAGAATACTTTCATCGAAAAATTCGGGGGCCTCTCCCCAGCGGTGGAGGGACTGCTGCTCTTCTCCGTAGACTCCGATGCCCTCAATCCGGGAACGGAGCAGTTCACTGGATTCAATTGCTTCGCCGTAACTTTCATAATTACGCATGCTTGCAAAAAGTGTACTGAAGATCCGTTCATTGTCATTGTCCCGGATGAGCCGCGCACGATCCAGTGTTTCCCATACAATCAACATCGTTAATGCGGAAAATAAAAGCCATGCGGCGACAGTAATAACAAAAGACGATATCTTTGTGTTCACCATTCCTCCGTATATCATGCCTGTGCAAAAAACTTAAGGATCCGCGCAAGTTTCCGGACAAGTCTATTCATAACGCAGCGCGTCTATCGGGTAGAGCCGGGCCGCCTTCTGCGCCGGATAGAAACCGAAGACGATTCCCACAAATGCGGCAAAAAGGGCCGCAATCAGGGCAATCAGGGGATTTATCACGGCGGGAATTCCGGCCGCCTCAAGGGCCCTGCAGGCCGCAAGGGCAAGGCATATACCGGCAAGTCCGCCGAGAAGGCTCAATGTAACTGCCTCCGATAAAAACTGCAGCAGTATGTCGGCTTTCCGGGCCCCCACAGACATTCTGATGCCGATTTCCCTGGTACGTTCCGTTACCGACACCAGCATGATGTTCATGATGCCGATGCCGCCGACAAGGAGGGACACGCCGGCAATGGCCGCAAGAAGACCCGTAAGACTCCGGGAAGTTTCACTTGCCATGTCGATTATGTCCGCCTGATTCATGATCTCAAAATCGGCAGTATCGCTGTCCTTTAGTTTATGGGCCTCCCGGAGAATGAGGCCGGCCTCTTCCTGTGCGGCATCCATATAATTCCTGCTCACCACACTCATGGCAATATACGAGAGGTTCTGCGAATTGCCGAGCCTTGTTAAGGCCGTGTCCAGGGGAACCAGGATAACATCATCCTGATCCATGCCTCCCCCGGCGCCTTTCTTTTCCAGAACACCGATAACAGTAAACCTGTCAGAGGCTATTTTTATGTGCTGTCCGAGGGGATTTTCATTTTCAAAGAGATTTGCCGCGGCGCTTGCCCCCAATACCGCAAGACGGTTTCTGGCCTCAAGATCCTCAATGCCGAAAAATGTCCCTTCCGCCATGTTCCAGTTTCTTATGGGCAGATAGTTTTCCTCCACCCCCATGACGGTAGTTGACCAGCTTCCGCTGTTTGAGGCCGCGGTAAAATTCCGCTGGCTTACCCCGGATATCGCCATGGCATAGCTTGATTCATTTTTCAGCTTGCGGGCATCGGCCCTGGTAAGCCGGTTCGGCCGGGGAAACGCTCCTCCCATGTTGGCCTGTCCTGCACGCATCATGATGCGCCGGGGCATGATCTGGAGAAGGTTTGTTCCCATGGCGGATATACGCTCTTCAATTGAACGCTGGGCCCCTGCCCCGGCGGCCATCATCACAATCACGGAACCCACGCCGATAATTACCCCCAGGGAGGTAAGAAGGCTCCGCATACGGTTTCTCAGAATGCTGCGGAAACTGGTAGTGAGCAGGAGAAGGATGTTCATGGTTTCTCCCCGGCTTCCGGTTTCCGTTTAAGGTCTTCGACAGCGTTTCTGCGTTCCTTTAGCTCTTCATCCCTGACGATGAGGCCGTCCCGCAGCATTACTATCCGTTTGCTGTAAACCGCCAGTTCGCTTTCGTGGGTAACCATGACTATGGTTTTTCCCCGGCTGTTGAGATTCTGAAAGAGGGCCATGATCTCAAGGCTCATGACGGAATCAAGATTTCCTGTGGGTTCATCCGCCAGAATAAAAGCCGGATCGTTTACCATGGCCCTGGCAATCGCTACCCGCTGCTGCTGGCCTCCGGAAAGCTGGCTCGGGTAATGTTCCATCCTGGATTCAAGCCCCACTTCCCTTAATACCGTTTGGGCCCTCTCCCGCCGTCCGGTTCTGCCTGTCTTTGTCTTCCGGTTGTAAAAAAGGGGAAGTTCCACATTTTCAAGGGCGGTGGTTCTGGCAAGCAGATTAAATGCCTGGAACACAAAGCCTATTTTTTCGTTCCGGATGGCGGCAAAGATATTCCCCTCCCGGCCGGGAAGTCCGGGGACTTTTTGAGCGGATGAGCCGCCCTCTGTAAAGGAAGTCGTCTCAATACCGTCCAGCCGGTAGCTTCCACCGCTGGGCCTGTCAAGACAGCCGAGAATGTTCATCAGGGTGGACTTACCCGAACCGGAAGGCCCCATGATGGATACGAACTCGCCTTCAAAGGCGGAAAAATCCACTCCCCGCAGGGCTTCAACAGTGATACTGTCGTTCCCCTTGCCGCCGATTCTGAAATTCCGCCTGATACCCCGCATTTCAATTACCGGAACCTGCCCTTCCCCGCTCATTGAGGCCTCTCCCGGAGAATTATCTCTCTCCCTTCAGGCGCTCCGCCGTCTTCTCCTCCGGACGGCAGAATTTCAAGAATTTCCGTGTTGGTTCCGTCGCTGATGCCGGTTCTTGCAAGCAGGGCCGCAGGTTTCCCGCTCCTGTCCAGATACCAGAGCTGCTTCGGGGCTCCGGCGGCAGGGATCCTGTTTTCACGGCCCTGGCCTTCGGTTCCCCCTGGCCGGGTTCGGCCCATGCCGGGCATGCGCCCCGTATTGCCCTGCATAAGATTTGCCAAGCCGGGCGCAGCATTTCTGCCGGCAGTATCGCCTCCGGTATTTTTACTGCCCTGGGCAAGAGAAGAAGGTCTGTAGCGCAATGCGGCATTGGGAACCAGGAGAATATTCTCCCGCTGTTCCTCAATAAATTCCACCGCACAGCTCATTCCCGGCAGGAGGGAGAGATCCCGGTTTTCGACATTAATGATCACCTGATAGGACACCACATTGTCCTGTACCGAAGGCATAAGATGCTTGCTTGCCACAAGGCCGGAAAAACTGCGTCCCGGCAGACTCTCCAGGGTAAAACGCACTTCCTGCCCGAAACTAATGGAAGCGATATCCAGTTCCCCGACCCAGGATTCAATCTGCATCTCTTCAAGATTTTCGCAGAGAGTAAAAATGTTGGAAGAATTGCCGGAAGAACTGTCAACCACCGTATCCCCCACATTGATATTGCGCTCAAGGACAATGCCGTCTATGGGACTTGTAATAAAGGCATACTGGTTAATTTCGGTTTCAATGGCCTTGAGATTTGACTCTGCGGCGGAAAGTTCCGCGGCCTGGATATCAAGCGTAGTTTTGGTACTCTGCAGTTCATAGCCGGAAATAAGATTTTTGGCCGCCAGAGCCTCCTGGTTGCGGTAGTTTATTTTCGACAATTCATGGTTCGCCCTGGACTTTATCACCTGGGCAAGCTGTTGTTCCCTCTGCAAAATCAGCATGTCGGTATTGAGCACGGCCAGTACCTGGCCTTTTTTAACCCTGTCGTTATAGTCCACATTGACGCTTTCCACCCGGCCGCTCATCCGGGGAAGCACCTTGACCGTGGATACGGGGTTAAGGGAGCCGGTGGAGGCTACGGTTTTTTCGATGTTTCCCCGCTCGATCCGGGTAAATTCGTATACCGGCCCCCCGCCCTCCCTCCGGCAGGAAAAGAAAATCACCGTAATAATCAGTAAAAAATAAAGCTTCATGTATCTCCCTATATAGAGTATAGCAATTTTTATGCCAGGCCGCTTTACCCGCTTTTCGGCCTCTAAAAAGGGCAAAAAACCATAAATCGGCCCGGGTGGGTGAGTAATAAGTATACAGTATGTTACATATTTTTACAGCCGGGGCTTCAATACAGGATACCCCGGAACTCGGAATCCTCCACCCAAAAAGGAAATCCGCAGCATGGCGGGCTTGGCTTCTTCAATGTACACCGCATTCAGTGAAAAACTCAAAGCGGCGCCCGAGGCTGAGGACAAAGAGGGCCTTGTGGATTCCCTGATGACGGAGATGAGGAAAAAGGAAAAGTACCCCGGCGAAATGCGGAAGGTCCTTACAAGTTTCCCTATCACCTGCAACAAAGAGCAGATCAATCCCCATTCAAGCCGCCGCTTTCCCATACCGGTGATTTGCTTTTGAGAACACGGCGCGTTGGTACCCTGCAGATATTGATCCCCGCTGATAGTTTTTTCCCTTTTATAAACAGCGGTTCTTCGGGAACGGAGTTTGTTGTAACCGGAGACCAGATTATACCGGCAAATCTCGAATCTCCCTTTGCGGAGGAAATACGGAAAGCGGCGGAAAGAGGAGAGCGCGGCTCTGTAGCCCTGAAAGAAAATGGCAAAAGACGCCTCTTTCTGTGGCGTGCGGTGCCCGGTTCGGATCTGCTGCTGGTTCACGATTGTTATGAAGTTTCTGTTTTAAGCGGCCTGGAATCCTTCAGGTTTTTGGCGGGTTTCGGCATATTCGCTTCCACCGTGCTGCTCTTCTTTATCATCCGCTTTGCCACAGGAAGGCTTACCCGCCGTCTCTATCAAATTATGGAAGGGATGAAGGAACTCGGGCGGGGGAATCTGGATATTGCCCTGCATGTAGACGGAAACGACGAAATCGCCGGCATGGCCCGGATCTTCACCGATATGGCAGGACATATAAAAGCTCTTGCCGGAGAGATAACCAGGGAACAGCAGCTTGTCGCCCAGACTGAAATTCGGGCCATGCAGAACCAGATAAACGCGCATTTTTTGTACAACGTCCTGGAAACGGTAAAAATGCAGGCCGAGGTATGCAATGCCGCCGGCATTGTCCGCAGTATTACCATATTGGG
>JAIRNJ010000013.1 GCA_031258115.1 Treponema sp.
CCGGGAGGGGGCCGCCCTGGCTCTCTGGGTCGATGATCCCGCACGCAGCCTGGGCGCTGTTCTTGAAGCCCTCTCCATCCCCCTGCAGATCCCCGCGGAAAGCTGTTTTGCAGCCCTTGACCCTCTCGAAAAGGAGAGCTTTAGCGGACGTATACGGATGGAGTTCTCCCAGCCGAGCCAGGCCCGGGCCATTCTTACCCTTATGACCATGGCCAGAGCCTTGATGTCCAGGACGGAAGGCGGCCCCGAGGGAACGGCGGCCCTGGCTTCCCTGATCTTTGCAAATCCCCCCCGGCAGGACGGCAGCGCCATTAACCTGGTTACCGCTCCCCTGGGCTCCGATGAGATTGCTTTACTTTTCAGGATGTTTTCAGTATCATCAAAATAGTTGAGCCTGCTCCGAATTGTGGAACAGCCCCGGATTCTTAATTTTTAAAAAAATGTGTGGAGAGTGTGATGCCTACCTACGGATACGAATGCAAATCCTGCGGACACAGTTTTGATGTGTTCCAGAACATGAGCGATGAGCCGTTAAAAACCTGTCCGCGCTGCGGCAAGGATGTCCGGCGGCTTATCAATGGAGGTACGGGTATTATCTTTAAAGGCCCCGGTTTCTATGTTACCGACAAGGGAAAAGCCAAACCGGCCGCGGCCGGGGAGAAAGAGAAGACCGAAACTCCCAAGACGGAGAGTTCCTCCCCCGCCGCCGCGGCGCCGGCGGCTGCGGAACATGCCGTCAAGAGCGAAAGTTCTTCTCCCCCGAGTGGGGCCTCCCAGATGAAGAAGGCCGCAGGGTAATACGGTGAAACGAGGCGCAGTATTGAAAAAAAGCCCGCGGTTTTTCTGTGACAACTGCGGTGAGGAAGTAAGCCGGCAGGCAAAAAGCTGTCCCAACTGCGGCAGATTCTTCGCCTCCGTGCGCTGTCCCGCCTGCGGTTTTACCGGAGCGGAGGGACTCTTTTTATCAGGCTGTCCGATCTGCGGTTATTCCACTCCTGTTTCAGGAGAGCCGCCTCCGAAGAGAGGCTTTTTCACTGAGCCGCCCGAAAGGGAAGATGCAGGGCCGCTGCCCCTCTGGGTCTATATTGTTGCCCTTGCTACCCTCGCCGCCGTTATCTTTTTGCTTATCCGCAATATTCTTCAATAGACTATCGGGGCGGTCTTTCCGCAGCGGAGGCAGGTATACTGCCTGTTGCTGAACAGGAGGCCTGAAGTGTCTGCCCTGAAGCCGCTGCGGGATACCAGCGTTGCGCCGCAGCCCGGACAGACAGTATCGCTGAAGCGTTTCGGGCCGTTTGGAATATTGCCCGCATAGACAAATGACAGTTTTTCTGCGGCCCGTTCCGCGGCACCGATGATCCGCTCAGGTTCCGTTGCGGCCTCACGGTAACGCCATGCCGGATGGTAGGCGGAAAGGTGCCAGGGAATGTCTGAGGATAATCCCCTGATAAAATCCCCCAGGGCATCCAGTTCTTCTTCTGAATCGTTAAGGCCCGGAACAATCAGGGTGCTGATCTCGGTATGCACTCCCGTTTCCGCCGCAAGCCGTACAAAGTCCAGAACTGTTTCGAGATCCCCTCCCAGGACACGGGAATAGGTATCCTTTGAAAAACATTTAATGTCTATATTGGCGGCATCGGTGAGGGCCAGCACTTCTTTTGCGGGTTCCTTCAGGACAGTACCATTGCTGACAAGAACATTGGCGATTCCCCGGCCGCGGGCTTCCTCCATGCAGGAGAGAAGGTATTCAATATGGACAAGCGGCTCCGAATAGGTATAGGCAATCTGGGGATTCCCGCTCCGCAAGGCCGCCGTGCAGAGTTCCTGCGGAAAGGCAGGAGGCGCTTCGTCATCCGTACTCTGGGAGATATGCCAGTTCTGGCAGAATGGACAGCGGAGATTGCAGCCTGAAAATCCGACGGAAAGTATCTGTGAACCGGGACGGAAATGGTAGAGCGGTTTCTTTTCAACCGGATCTACGGCGCTGCCCGTAATACGGCCCGCAAGGGGAAGCAAAAGTTTTCCTTCATGATTGACGCGGACTTTGCAGATGCCCCGCATGCCTTCCTTGAGCCTGCATCTGTGCGGACAGAGTCTGCATTCGACAATGCCTGTTCCACCGGGGGAATAAAAACGGCTTTCCGGCATAAGCCCTGTTTAACGGGCTTCTTTTATGCTGCCTGCAAAACGGCTGCGCAGATCTTCGTGTATCTGTGAAAACTGAGGGGAAATTTGAGCGGGCCCGCTTACCTCAAACGGCTCCAGGATCATCCCCTGGGCGCCCTGCCGTATCCAGAGTTTTACCAGGGGAGCCGCTTCGCCGGATTCGGTCACCGCGGAATGGACTTCCTCCACAAAGAGTATGTCTTCGATCCTGAATTCCAGCGCCATGGGTTTTTCTCCCAGGGGATCATGGATGAGGATGAGTTTGTCTTTTTCACAAGGGGGAAGACGGGGATAGCCGGAGAAAGGCACTGCATTTTTGGGCGCCGCGCCCGTATATTTGGCTATGCGGCTTAAAGGCAGGGTTTCAAGATAGTTGGTTATCGCCATGTCCTCTCCTCCTCTTACTAATTGACTTGTTCAATTCTAATATAATCCCCGGATATTGAAATGGCAACCGGTTTTACCCGGGAATTCTCATTTTACCACTACCACACGAACCACACGAACAAACTTTCTAAATTTCCCGATCCGTTCGTGTCTGTTCGTGCCGTTCGTGGCAAATTTCTTCAGTAAAAGTAAAATTCATAGGGAGAGCCCTCACCGTTTCACCCTCCACCAGTTCGGTATCGATCACATGACGGCAAAGGCCGCCGCATTCCTCGTGGCTGTGCTGCTCCCCCCGTATGATACAGAGGAGGCAGGCAACCGCGGTGGTGCTCATCTTGGCCTTGTAGGAACTGATCGTACTGAGCTGAAAGGGGATGGCAAAACGGGACTGGATGTTGTCAAAGCCGATAAGGGAATAATCCTCGGGGATTTTGAAGCCCTGGCGCTGGAGGCAGGTCCACGCGTCCCAGGCAAGCATGTCGCTGAAGGCAAAAATGGCGGTAAAATGTATGCCTTCCTTCAAAATGCCTTCAAAAACTTCGGCGCAGCCTTCGCTGGTAACGGGTACTTCACGGATAAGCTTCTTCTGAACCCTGAGTCCATACTCCTTAAAGGCCCGCCTGTAGCCTGCCTGCCGTTCCCTGGCGCTGGATACATAGGAAGGTCCGGAAAGCATAAGGATGTCCCGGTGGCCCTTATCAAGGAGATACCTGGTCGCCTGATAGCCTCCCAGTTCATCGTTGCAGATGACAAAACCGGCATCGAGTTTCTCAAAACGTCTGCCTATCTGTACAAAGGGTATGTTGGTCTGCATCAGATAGCGGATATTGCTCTCATCCTGCTGACTGGGACAGATGATGATTCCGTCCACATTTTTGTTGAGGGCGATCTCAATGGCCTGTCTCTCCTGCTCCCCGTTTTCGTTGGTGTTAAGCAGGAAGGAACTGTAACCGTCCTGGCGGGCCCGGCTTTCGATCTCCTTCATCATGATGGCAAAGTGCGGATTGGAAATATCTCCCAGTATCACCGCGATGCTGTTGGTTCGGCCTGAACGGAGGGAAGAGGCAAGGGCATTGTTGATGTAGCCCATCTCCCTGGCTGTCTGCCGGATCTTTTCGACGGTTTCCGGGGCAATGTCATCCTTGCCCCTAAGAGCCCGGGAAACGGTATTAATGCTGTAATGGGTTATCCTGGACAGATCCTTCAGGGTAACAGTCCTGCGGACAGGTTTTTTCATAAACTCATACTATAATGCGAGTTCCATTCTTTCAATGATGTGATTCTGATAGACCTCATCCAGTTCCACAAAGTAACCGCTCCAGCCCCAGACACGGACAATAAGATTCCGGTAGTTTTCCGGATGTCTCTGGGCTTCCTTAAGGTTGTCCCTGTTCACCGCGTTGATCTGCATCTGGTGGCCTCCCATATCAATAAAACTTTTTACAAAGAGGGCAACCTTGCCGATGCTGTCCCTGTTACGGAAGATGGTATCATGGAGTTCAATGGTGAGCGGGCCTCCGTTGGCAACCCGGACGAGGTTCGGTTTGGCAAAGGATTTGATGATCGATACGGGGCCCGAAAGCCGGGCAAAGAGGCTGGGAGAATAGTTACAGGCAAGACTTTCGCCTTTCCTGCGTCCGTCGGGCGTGGCTTCTTCGTCTTTGGCATGCCAGATGTAGTACATGGCCGAACCGGTGCCTGCCCGGAAGCAGCCGCCCCGGTCATTTTTCCTGCCCTCCAGCGCATCGGCAAACCAGTGCAAAAGGGTATCCGCCAGGGCATCCACCTCGTCATCATCATTACCCATCTTGGGGGCCTCGTAACGGAAGAGATGGTAAACATCGTCCCGGCCTTCGTAGTTGTTCCGGAGGATCTCCTTTAATTCATGCTTGCCGATCCTCTTATCCTGAAAGACATACTTCCGTACAGCCGCCAGGGAATCTACCGCGGTAGAAAGCCCTGTACCATGGATGCCGTAGTTATTGTAAAAGCCGCCCAGGGAGATGTCCCGGCCTTTTTCCATGCAGCCGTCCATCATCAGGGAGAGGAAGGGGGAGGGCTCCATATAGATTCCGCCTGTGGCATTCATAATCGACTCCGCCTGGCTAAAAATCTCTTTTTTTACAATCGACATCAATTCTTCGAAGCTGTCCCACTCTTCGCTGCGATTGACGGCATTGATCAGCGCCCCGGCAAAGGAAAGGGCGTTAATGTTCACAATGTCCATACCGGCGCCGGGAACGATGAATTCCCAGCACGCGGCTACCACGTAGTTGTATGCGTCTTTTTCCTCGTAGCCCCAGCGTTTCAAAGCCTCTACCACAATGTCATCATTGGCATACTGGGGGAAACCGAGGCCCTGTTTTGTAAGCTGTGAACCTTTATGGTAGAGTTCTACCGGAGTTTTTTTATTCACCCGGAGGTTTATTTTGGGATCGATAAGGCGGAGTTCCAGGCTTGCCCGCAGGCATAGCGCGGACAATTCGTTGTAGGACTCGCTTCCGTCCGCCCTGCTTCCCCCAAGTACCATGCTCTGACCATTGTCTCCCTGCTGAATGCCGGGATAGAGATCGCTGTCCTTGTTGCAGCTTATAAAAAATTCTTCCAGCAATTCCAGCGCGCCTTCTTCCGTCAGGATGCCCGCATCAATATCATGCCTGAACCATGGATACATATACTGGTCAAAGCGTCCGAAGGTGTTGTGATAATTGAAGCTGCACCAGAGGCAGTAGTGCAGGAGCCGCAGGAACTGAAGGGCCTCCCGAAAAGTTCCGGGCCTTTCCCCGGGAATGCGGGAGAAGGCTTCCGCGGCCTCCCTGTTTCCCACTCTGAGGCATTCCCGGCGGTACCTGTCCGCAAAAGCCTCAAGGCTTTCAAGCGTATCCAGCGCCGCGCGGTAAAAACGCAGTTTTTCCGCGCCGCAGGCTGTATTCTCTCCTTCCGTGGAACAGATGTGTTCCCGTATCTCCGCCTTGACCGCGGAACTTCCCTTTTCCAGAAGCAGGGAGTAACGGGGATTCACATTGCTTACCTTGCCCTGTTCATGAACGGTATGCTTCTTTTTAATGTTTTCCGCTTCTTCGGGGCTGAAGATCTCGGGGACGGTGCTTAGGGTACGGATCATGACGATCTTTTCGCCGGGAAAGACGATGGGTTTTTCCTGTTCCAGGACACTGCGGAGCCGGGCCGCCGCCCTTTCAAGATCCCCCTTTTTTTCGGCGGCAAAGTGTTCGGCCAGTATATATGGATCGGAAGCTTCTCTGCGGAAAAAGTGATGTTCCTTCCGGACGATAAAATAGTCCAGAAGTTTTTCGATATATGCGGTCATAAAACAGCCTCCCGGGTCCGTTCAAAACTTAAATTTTTTCTGAACAGTCTCCTATAGAATTTCGCAGGGGATATGCCGGGAGACAAAGGCTCCGGTATCCATTGCCGCTTTTCTTTCAACATCAAAACCCGGCCGGTACTCAAGACCGAGCATGGTATATTTGGCGCCTGCGGTTTTATGGTAGGGAAGCAATTCTACCTTAACAAGATTTCCGCTTCCCTCCAGCAGTTCCGCCGTTGCGTCAAAATTATCCGCCCCGTCGTTTACTCCGGGGATCACGGGAATGCGGATGATAAAGGGTTTCCCGCTCTCCTTGAGACACTCAAGGTTCTTCAGGATGGGCCCGTTATCCTTCCCCGTCCATTTCCTGTGAGCCTCGGCGTCCGCAAGCTTCACATCCATCAGCACAAGCTCCGTCTCTTCAAGCAGGGCGGAAAAAGTTTCGGCGCTGCAGTACGCGGAAGTTTCCAGCGCCCGGTGATTCCCCCGGAGGCGGGACAAAAGTTCCAAAAGGAATTCCGCCTGCGCGGCAGGTTCCCCTCCCGAAACAGTGAAGCCTCCGCCCGCCGAGGCAAGGTAAGCGGCGTTGCGGAGGAGCTTTGCGGCCAATTCTCCGGCATCATACTCGCTCCCCGCTATACGCCTGAGAGAGAGGGGACAGACGGAAACGCATGCCCCGCAGCAGCTACAGGAAAGGGGGTGGGGACAAACGGTTTTACAGCGGCCGCAGCCTGAACAGCCTGAGCGGCTCACCATGAGTTCCCGATCCCTTTTTATGCCTTCCGGGTTATGACACCAGCGGCAGTGGAGGGGACAGCCTTTAAGAAACACCGTCGTCCTGATTCCCGGCCCGTCAAAGACCGCAAATTCCTTGATGTCAAAGACAGTTCCATGTACCATTATCGTTAATGTTAACGTTATTATTATAAAAAAGTCAAGAGAAAAATAGAAACTTGTCGGATATAAGTTACCCCTTTTACAAAATATCATAAAGTATTCGCGGCAAATTTCTTCAGTAAAAGTAAGATTGCCGGACAGATATAGAACCAACGGGGTATTATTCCGTTATTGTCGCGTAGATCTCGCGGGAGCGGGCGTAGGCTTCCTCCGCCAGCGCGGCGCTGCCGGCCTTGGTGTACACGTCCCCTCTGGCGCGCCATTCCGCGGCAAGGCCAGCGGCGTTTTCCGCACGGCGGTCAAAGGCAATCGCTTCGTCCAGGGCCTTCTGGGCATCGGCGTATCTGCCCGCCACCGAGCGGATCGAGGCAATGATGTACCAGTCGTAGGCGGCCTTCTCCAGATAGTTTTCCCTGTCGTGAATCGCCAGGGCTTTCTGCGCCGCGGCTTCGGCTTCCCTTGTACGGCCCAGTTCCTTTTCCGCCAGCGCGATGACCATATAGCCAAAGGCGATCCCTTCGCTGTCCTTTTTGAGCTGGGCAACATCCCTGTTCACGGCGTCCCGCAGGGCCTGCGCCGCCTGCGGGCCTTCCTTCCGGGAGACGGCCTCCATGAGTGTTCCCCAACTGCGGTGTATCCTGGAACGGGCGGCAAGTTCCCTGTCTCCGGAGGCTTCCGCTTCGGCAAGGGCCTGCTGCCATTCGGTTTCAGCGGCTTTGAAATCTCCCTTGTAAAAAAGAATATTCCCCCGGAGCAGTGAGGTTCTTATCCTTAAGGAAGGGTCATCGGCGCCTACGGCTGTGCGCCGGGCTTCATCCAGTGTATCCAGGGCGGTGTCATAACTGCCCCTGTCGGTATCTTTCGTTGCCACTTCCAGATATGTTTCCGCCATGTTTCTGGAAGAAAATATTTCCGCGGGTCTCTTTGGGGCGCTGCTGCAGGAGGCAAGACAGGCGGCCGCGCCAAGCAGGCATAGAACAAGGCTTAACACAGGGAGCGGGAAAGCGGACACGGAAGACCGGGAGAAAGGGCCTTCATTCCGGATAACTCTGTTTTTGATGGCAGCTTGCATGGCTCCGTCCTTCATTAAAATTCCAAATCTCTGGGGGAAGTTCCGCCGGGGCTGGGGTTCACCCGCTCGGGGACGCCGCCTTTAAGCAGGGGGTTGTTGGTAAGACTCGTTAGCACATCCTCTGCGGTTTTCAGGGCGGTCCGGATATCCTGCAGTATCGCCGCCACTTCGGGCATCAGGCGGGGAAGGCCGGCGGTAGTCTTTTCCAGGTTCCTGAGCATGCCCGATATTCCGCTCAGGGCCGCCACCAGATTTGTGTACACTTCTCCGTCGGAGGAGAGTATAGACGCTACCGTTCCTTCAGGATCGCTTAACTGTTCGGAAAGGATCCCCAGGTTGGCAAGTATGGGGTTTACTTCACTCATAATATCCGCAATCGTCGTGTTGATCGTCCCGGGAATGTCCTGTACACCATCCATCGTCCGTTCCACTTCAAGCATCGTCCGTCCAAGGGAGGTTTCCGAGCTTCCCTTGAATGCGTCGTCCAGGGTTTTGCTGATATTGTTCAAATTCTCCATTACCGAGTTTACCTGGTTGAGGATCATGGCGATACTGTCCGTTGATTCGGGGAGATTGGCAAGTTTCCGGGCAATAAGATCCTTCCCTTCGGCGGAAGCAACGCTGGGGATCAGATCCCCCTCGCCAAGAAGCTCCGTTCCAATGCCCGCATAGAAGAGAAACTGGTTCCCCAGTCCCACGGGGCTTACGCTCAAGTCCACGAGGGAACCAAGCCTTACCCGGTCTATGTAGGTGTCAAAGATATAGAATCTTACTTTAACCCGGTCGTCTTCCGTAAGGTCGAAGGCGCTGACCCTGCCGATGGTAAAGCCCTTGAATTTTACATCCATGTTTTTGGCAAGGCCGGAAGCGGAATTAAAATAGCTGACAAAATAATAATTTTTTGCGAACCAGCGCTGGTTGGATCCTAAGAGGATGATGACGAAGATCAGGGCCGCGGCGGCCAGAATGACAAAAATGCCCACAATCTTATCGGCAAAACGGATTTTGAATTTCATGAGGCCATCCCCTTCTCCAGGTATTCGGCAATTTCGGCGTCTGAATGTATCTGCTCTCTGGAAAGTTTCAGGAAAATATTCCCATTCCTGATCATCAGGATGAAATCGGCAAGGCTCTTTATTATTCCCACATTATGGCTGACAAAAATGATGGTATGATTCGCATCCTGCCTCTCCCGTACCAGCCGTACCAGCCGCTGGGAGGCGCTTTCGTCCAGAGACTCGGTCCATTCATCGAGGAAGAGAAGTTCCGGCCTGCAGAGCATGGCCCTGGCAAAGGCGATAAGCTTCTGCTCTCCCATGGAAAGGTTCGAAGGCCGAATTCCCAGTTCCCGCCGGTAACCGGCTTCTTCCACCACCGCCCTGATCCGCTCTTCCCGCTCGTTTTTTGACATGGAGGGAAAATGGATCCGCAGGGGCAGTTCAAGGATCTGGTAGAGGCTCTGGTTTGCCCAGAGAGCCGAATCCTGAAACACCACGGCGCTTTCCTGCCGGAATACGAGATTCTCTTTCCTGTTCATCAGGTGAATGTCCCTGCCCCTGAAAAGAACCGCTCCCCTGGAGGGAACAAGAAGCCCCGCGGAAAGCTTGAGCACGGTACTCTTTCCTCCCCCGGAAGGGCCTACCAGGGCGGTCGTCTTTCCTGCGGCATAGCGGTGGGAAAAATCCTTGATCAGTTCCTTGCCCTGGGCATAAAAACCGATGTTTTTCAACTCCAGTATGCTTTCAGTCCGGTTCTTGTCATTCGCCATACCTGCTCCTGCCTACGCCACCATGTAATACACAGCCGAAAAAATTATATCCACCAGGATACAGCCTGCAAAGGCGCCTCCCACCGAGCGGAGCCCCGCAACGGGGATCTCGGTGCTGGAACGTTCAACATTAAAACCATTGTAAACCGCCACCGTAGAGATGATCATCCCAAAGGCGATGCTTTTTACAATGGAAAGCACCAGGTCGGAAAGATTCAGGGCGTCCAGCAGATTGCCAAAATAGATCTCGGGGGCCATGGCATAGAAGAGCTGAGCAACAAGAAAGGAACCGGCCAGGCCGAAGAGGGAAAAATAGATGTTGAGAAGGAAGAGGGAAATGGTTACCCCCAAAAAACGCGGGACGGCCAGATGTTCGATTGGGTCTACACCCACGGAGATATAGGCCTCCACCTCATGGGAAATCACCATACCGGCCATCTCGGTGGCAATCGCCGTTGCCGAACGCGCTATGATGATGAAGGCGGTCAGGAGGGGCCCCAGTTCCCGGGTGATGATGATCACGAGCAGGATATAGATATAGTGTTCCTGGGAGATCTGGGAGAGGAAGGGAATACCGATGATATTTACCGCGGCCCCGATTCCCAGGGCCAGCATGGAAGACACGCTGAGAGCCTCAACAAAGGTAAAGAGGATCTGCATGATAAGGATCTTGTAAGAGGCCTGTCCCCGGGAAATAAAAGCCCAGACTCCCTTTAGAATACGGGCAAAAAAACCCAGAGGATAAAAGAGACTGGAGACCAAAAGCTGCAGGTTCATCATTGTAATCATACCACATCGGTATACTTTTTGCCTATTTCCTATTATATTAGGATAGTGGAGCGAGATACTTGCGGCGGGCACGGCCAGGATACACTCAAAAAGCGGCTTCAACAGCAGGAACTTTTATCTGCTATCTCACAAAGTTTTGTTTCTTCGGGTGAAATGGGCACACTGATCAACAATGCCCTGATGATGACCGGCATGTTCATGGGGGCAAGCCGGGTGCTGGCCGGCAGGCTGGACGGGAAAACACACCGGATCAACTTTGAATACGAATGGTGCAATATTTTTCAGAATGCTGCCAAAGCCGGCCTGCGCTCTTTTGACTTTGTCAAAGGAGATTTTTTTTACGATACCTATATCACCCGCGGGGATGTCTTTATTGCCTGCGCCGATACCGGCAAAGATCCCAACATAAGCCCCCGCATACCGGAGCGGGGGACAAAGGCTTTTATTTCCGCTCCTATCTTTGTCTACAACGATTTCTGGGGGCTGCTCACCGTTGACGATTGCCAGAAAAGCCGGGACTGGGATGAAGAAGATATCCAGATCCTCCGCCTTGTTTCCAGCGCCCTGGCAAATCTTGTGGCCCGCTGCCAGGCCGAAGAAGAACTCCGCCGGATGAGTTCCATCGTCAACGCTTCCCCCTACTATATTACCTGGCAGTCCCTGGAGGGGGAATTCAAGTACCTCAACCAGGGCGCCCAGGATATAACCGGTTACAGCAAAAACGAACTGATGGAAGGCGGGCCGGGCATCATCTTTAGTGAAGAAATCTACAAAAAAATAGTGGAATACTACAATAAGATTATTCTGGAGAAGGGACTCAACGAAGTGAATCTTCCCATCCACCGCAAGGATGGGGAAGAGCGGATACTCTCCTTTTCCGGTTTTACGACGGACACAAAAAAGCAGGGCTTTGCCGTTATCGCCCTGGATATTACCGAAAAACTCAAGCTTGAAAGGGAACTGATAGCGGCCAAGGAACAGGCGGAACAGTCCAGCCAGGCGAAAACCGATTTTCTGTCCCGGATGAGCCACGAGATGCGCACCCCCCTGAATGCGATCATCGGTATGAGCACCATCGCGGAAAACAGCAAGGATATGGAACGAATCCGCTACTGTCTGTCCAAAGTCAACGACGCATCGGTACACCTTCTGGGAGTGATCAACGATATCCTCGATATGTCAAAGATCGAGGCGGGAAAATTTGAGCTTTCCTGTGCGGAATTTGACTTTGAACGCATGCTTAGAAAGATAAGCGCTGTCATGGAATTCAAATTCAATGAAAAGAAACAGAATTTTGTGGTGAAGATTGACCAGGAAGTTCCGGCGAGGATCATCGGGGACGAGCAGCGGATCTCCCAGGTAGTCACCAACCTGATAGCCAATGCAGTCAAATTCACCCCGGAAGAGGGAACCATAACCCTCAAAATCAGGCAAATTGCCACGGAAGGGACACGGCATACCCTGCGTTTTGATATTATTGATACGGGCATCGGCATCTCCGAGGAACAGAAAGGCCGGCTTTTTAATCTCTTTGAACAGGCGGACGGAACCATTGCCCGCAAATACGGCGGAACGGGGCTCGGCCTGGCTATTTCCAAACGTTTTGTCGAACTCATGGAAGGCCGGATCTGGCTGGAAAGTGAACCGGGCAAGGGTTCCGACTTTATCTTTGAGATCGTGGTAAAGGCGGGGAAGCAGCTCCGTCTGCCGCATGAGATCATCAGGTGGGAACAGCTCCGCATCCTTGTGGCGGACGACTCTCCGGATGTGCTGGAATACTTCAGGGAATATGCCGATTACATGAAGATCCACTGCGAAACCGCGGGCGACGGGGATGAGGCGATAAAACTCATGGAGAGGGCCGGAGAGACTCCTTATGACATTGTCTTTACCGACTGGCGCATGCCCAAAATGAACGGGCTTGAACTTGCCAGGGAGATAAAAAGCAGATACGGAACCCAGGTAGTGGTAATTCTTATCTCTGCAAGCGAATGGTCTACCATCACCGATGATACCGAAAAATCGTATGTGGACGGCTTTATACCAAAGCCCCTCTTCTACAGTTCCCTGACGGATTGCATCAATAACCAGTTGTCCCGCATCAAAAAGGAAATCCCGAAAACTGAAGCGGACAGCAACGAAAACATTTTTGCAGGCAAACACATCCTCCTTGCGGAAGATGTGGAGATAAACCGGGAGATTATGTATTCCCTGCTGGAAGATACCGGAATACAGATAGACGCCGCGGAAGACGGCAGGGTGGCCTTCGAGAAATTCAGGGAGAATCCGGCACGTTACGGACTCATCCTGATGGATATACACATGCCGGAGATGGACGGCTACGAGGCTACCCGGAAGATTCGCTCACTCTCCTGCCCGGAGGCAAAGTCCATTCCCATCATGGCCATGACCGCCAATGTCTTCAAGGAAGATGTGGAACGGTGCCTGGCCGCCGGGATGAACGATCATCTGGGGAAACCGGTTGAAGCTGAAGAATTGGTAAAACGTCTAAAAAAATACCGGCTGGGTTGAGATCGTTCCAAAACCCGGTTAGTTTCGGAACGAGCTCTTGGAAAAACCGGCAAAGGCCCGGTTTTTCCACTAAATTCAAGGTAGCTGTTCCAAAAACTGAAGTTTTGGAACAGCCTCAATTACCAATAAGAGGGATTATGGCGGCAAATTC
>JAIRNJ010000046.1 GCA_031258115.1 Treponema sp.
CCGGGAGGAGGAGCAGCGTATCCTGGTTTACAACCGGGGCTTTGGGGGGGAGGCTGAGATCAGTGTTGCGCCTGGGGGCTGAGCGTTTTCAGGGAAGAAGAATTTTTAACCGCGAAGGCGAAGAAGTAAACGCCGATGGTGCCTGGCGCCCCTGCGTTACGTGTTAAAACATTTACATTACCGATCTGCACACACGGAGTCTGCCATAAGAATCGAGCGCCCAACTGGCCTCTATCTTTTTTCCCGCGTACGAAAAGACATTGTAAACAATATCATTATCATTCATGAAGTCGCCGAATTTCGCTGAATCCGGCTCTGCTTCTATTTCACGGGCTGTCTGCCGGTTGTCGCATTTGATACGAGTTTCATCATTATCCACCACTATTCTTCCCCAGCATAGTTCAGGTGAAAATCTGCCTCCAGCGGCACTGGGCCGAGTGGGAAGGATATATCCCAAAGGGGGCCCTTCGTTAAAGGTGCCAAAAAACCAGGCTAGTTCCGCAAGGGTGGGCATGCGGTAGCCATCGGCTTCCTTGTTCCATATTATCCGGTCTTCATCTGTTTTGTGATAACTTGGTGTAAGTCCTTCCTCCAGGCTCAGGCGGTTACAATATTCGATGGCATCAAGGTGATACATGCCTCCCGCAAATTGTGTCTTCATGTAGAAAGGACATACCGTGATCGGCATACACCAATGCTCAGGAAGGATCTCCTCTTCTTCCTTAAAAGGAAAATGCGGATAATTGGAATTAAGGTTGCTTAATTGTGAAATTACACCTGAACCGCCGGGCATCAATATAAAATCATACCGGCATGTTTTTGGCCGTTTCAACTTTTTTGCCTGTTGTCCCCCGGATGCGCCTGTTTTTTGACGTAATTCAAGAAATCCGGCGAGGGAGGAACCGGACGGCGGGTTTTCCCCAGGCGATGCCCCGTCAATGGGCAATGTATCGCCCACAGGGGCCGCGTTATTTTCTCTTTCAATTTCAGAAACAAGGTTTTCCCACAGGACTTCCGCCTTTTTCTCAAGGCCTTTTATGATGTCCACAAGGTCGGCGGTTTCTTCCTGATATTTCGTTCCTTCGGGGGCCGTATAATCTTTTATGTCTGTTTTACCGATATCGGTTAATTCCTTTTTAAGTTCTTCCATATAGCTGGCCGCTGCCGTATCGCGGCTTGTGAAAAAACTGTCCAGTCCGGTGGAGTCGTCTGAAATATTCTTTTGTACCCGGTCTAAAATTTCAGGCGAAATCTTCCTGCTGGTTTCAACAAGTTCCCCGGCAGCCTCTTTGATGCGGGAAACAAGCTGCCTTGCCCATTCGGGAAGGAAGACGCAGAGATTGTAAAAGTTGTTTTCAACTGTGGCAGCGAATTCCCTGGCATCTCTTTCACGGAGTGGATCACCAAAAAACCAAGGAGGGTCTCTTAATTTATTGTACTGAAAAGAATACGCTCCGTTTTGAAACGAAAACCGGTATTGGCATATTTTATCTATCATCAAGACTAGAAGTTCTACTCTGGTTTTGGGCGGGTCATGAGTTGTATTGGAAGAAACATGTATGTCATCATCTTTTATTAAGGAACGAAGCGTTCCAATAAAAACTTCAAATCTGTCTGGAAGAGGCTCGTGCAATGAATATTCTTTTGCCCTCACCCAATTCTCCCCTTTAGGAGTTTGACCATATGGAAAATATATGCAAGAAAGATGTATGTCTTCGCCTTTAATGACACATTCTAAGCCCATCCGTTGAAGAACCTCAACAAGAATGGTCCGGTTAAAGCAGGATGTCCGAATTTTTTTTCTCAGAATGTTTTTCCCGGCAGGTGTTTCCAGCGGAACTTTTTCGATAAGCTTTTCGCATATTTCAATCAGCTTGTCAAAACTTGCTTCTCCTGCCAGGGTGTCGTCAATGAGCTTCCGATGGGGTGCGAGCATGTATAGGATCTGCCAATAGTCTTCTATGTCCCTGTCAGGGCATGGCGGTTTACCCTGTAACGCATTATCCCAGAGCTGCTTGAATACAGAAACCGGTCCCCCTTTGCCGGTGCGGTAACCCCACAAGATGGTCCCAAAAAACTCCTCGTTTGACGTCATCGGTTCCTCCTAACTCACATCCATAATAATTGGTTCACTTTCCGCACTGGACGCGGCGATGGCCCGACTCTTGGCCCAAAGCCGCATTTGGACAATGGATTCCCGCATGGTGAGGGAGAGTGGATAAGTCCTTTTGATAGCCGAGATTATGTCCCAATCGGTTATTTCCCGGCCATTGTCATCGTAAGCCTGGTAGAGGGCTTCTTTGATTGCCTCCTCAAGCTCGGCGCCGGAAAAACCCCCGCTTATCTTTGCTAGTTCTTTAATATTAAATTTCGCCGGGTCGCGTTTTTTCTTTTTAAGATGAATGGCGATGATCTTTTCCCGCTCCGCTTCTACCGGAAGATCCGTAAAGAATATCTCATCCATCCTGCCTTTACGAAGCAGTTCCGGCGAGAGCTTTGAAACATTATTGGTCGTGGCTACTACAAACACAGGTTTTGTGTTTTCCTGCATCCAGGTAAGCAGGGTCGCCAATATCCGTGCAGCCGTACCGCCATCGGCTTCTCCCGACGAAGCAAGTCCGGCCGTAGCTTTTTCGATTTCGTCTATCCAAAGGATAGACGGAGCGATGGCGCAGGCGATGTTCAGCGTCTCCCGAATATTGAGCTCTGACTCGCCTTGCCATTTGCTGAAAATTTTCCCCATATCAAGGCGCAGGAGTGGAAAATGCCAAAGGTTCCCGACGGCCTTGGCGGTGAGGCTTTTCCCAGTGCCGGGTATCCCGATGAGCAAGATACCCCGGGGATAACTAAGACCGTATTCGATGGCCTTGTTCTCAAAACCCCGCCCCCGTTTTACGAGCCAGTTCTTGAGCCGGTCTAGGCCTCCTATATCTTCAATTTTTTCTTTTGGGTGACAGTATTCCAGGTAGCCGCTTTTTTTATGAGGTTTTCTTTTTCCTTTATCACAGAGGACACTTCACCTTTGGTAAGGCTGCCCTTTTCGATATACGCAAGGGAAAAAGCCTTCTCCGCTTCCATAATCGTCAGACCCAGCGCGGCGTTTATTAATTCCTGATCGGGTTCACCGTTATCGTTAATCTGGTACTCCCGGCAGACTTTGCGATAGACGGCACGGATGTCTCCGG
>JAIRNJ010000052.1 GCA_031258115.1 Treponema sp.
CTGACGAACAATACCCAGATTACTACAGGCATAGCCCTTGCGTATTCGGCAGCCAATAAAAATTTTATAACCTTTGCGGATGACTTTACGGGAACAGCAGGGGGCTCAATTGAAATCGACCTGGAAAGCCATTTGGACAGTAACGGTCACTTTGTGGGGCAGCTTGAGCCCGACTGGCTTGGAATGAAGATAATTGCGGGCACCACCGCTACCTTGAATGCGATGCTCTCTCGTCTCGATCTCAACACTTTTACAGGAGATCCGAGTGTCTATTATCTGCATGATAATTATAAAATTGATGTTGCCGGTATAGAAGGGAAATTTGCGAAAAAGCCATGACGAATGGTGACTGACACCAAAGGAGGTAGGCCCATGAAAAAACATCCCCGGTGGAAGGCGGCGTTGCCGGCGCTGGTAACGGCGCTGCTGGCAACGGCCTTGCTGTTTGCCGCGCCCCGTTCCGCCTTCGCCCAAACGCAAACGGAGGAATGGGTCGACACGGGGCGTTTCGGCGCGGAAGAACCGGAAGAAGAGCCCGCAGCGCCGCAGGCCGCGGAAAAGGGTCTTGATACCGACTGGTTCTACCTGGGACTGAGAACAGGGCCTTCGCTGCGGTTTTATACTCCCTCGGACGATACTCTCTATACCGGGAACGACACTCTTTCCGTTTCGATGGATATAGCGCTGCAGGCCAATGTACACCTTCTTTCGTTCCTGAGCCTCCAGACAGAGATGGTTTTTACCTGGGATAACGCGTCCCTGTGGGCCTACACGGGCACAATCGCCGCCAATGACCGCTATACCAGAGATTACACAGCCTTTTCTTTTCAGTTTCCCTTTATCGCAAAGTTTGATTTTTATCCCGGTAGTTTCAGGCTTTCTCCGTTTGCCGGCATTTATGGCCTTGTACCCCTGGGAAAGCTCGAAGCTTCAGTCTCTCTGAACGACGACAAAGAGTCTTTAAGTTACAAGATTTCCCCGTCCATGGGTTTTCTGGGCGGTTTAGGCGGAGGGATGAAATTCGGGCCCGGCATGATCATTGCCGATCTTCGTTATGCCGCCGATCTGGGGGATTTTGAAGCCGGCGGCACAAAGATATTCAGGCGCAGTATGATTTCCCTGACTGTGGGTTATGAACTGGGATTTTTCACCAAGAAAAAAGGAGGAAAACCATGACCGGAAAGCGCAGATTCCTCCTCTTGAGGGCCGCTCTTTTGACTGCCCTGTGCGTCCTGGGCGTATCCGTCCCGGTTTTTGCTCAAGTCCCGGAAAACAGTTGGGGCCTGGATTATGAAGGAAAGGCGATTACCGCGGTGCTTCCCCTGGCGGGGGACGAAACCGAAATGATCCGGCGTTTCCACGGAGAGATCATGGAGTCGGTAGCCGCTCTTGGAAAGTACAGCCCCCGTGAAGCCTATGTCCCGGCCGGTACAAGGCTTCCGACGGATATGCCCCCCATTCCCAGTCTGGTAAGCGATGCCCGTTACGCCCTTACCGGCGGCGTGTATCCGGGTGAGTTGGTCGGGGAATACTACCTGCAGTTGTGGCTGTGGGACATGGCCGGATCCACAATGATCTATACCGACGATCTTGTGTACGGCGATATGGACGAGGCTATAGAAAGTGTGCCGGGTCTTGTGGAATGGCTTTTTTCCCATATCCATGAAAAGTCCGTCGAAGAGACTCCGGCCGATGTTTGGCCGGATCCCCTCTTTATACTCGGCGCCAGGGCCGGTATTTCCCAGCGCTGGTACGTTAAACCTAACGAGCGATCCCCGGGCGCTTCGGCGCCGAACCTTGAAGGGGGTTTTTCCGGCGCGTTGAGGCTCAATTCCCTGTTTTCCGTCCAGCTCGAACTTTTCCTTACCGGAGATACCCTGGTCTACCGGGGCCTTGAAGACAGCTCTTCCGGCCCTGTTTTGAAAAATAAAAGATACACAAACGTTTCCCTGGAAATTCCCGTTCTTTGCAAGATGAATTTCAGGGTCGGCAAGATCAGGCTTTCTCCCCTTGCCGGCTTATATGCAACAGTTCCGCTGGGAGAGACCAACTATCGGGATAAAGAGGGAACGGCAGATACGGTTGCCTGGTCTATTTCCAATCCCCTGGGACTTACCGCGGGGCTTGAGGGGGCGGCCCCCTGCGGACCGGGGATGATTTTTGCGGGCCTGCGTTACGGGGCGGATTTTGGCGTGATGTCGATTGACAGTGAAGAAAGAGAGTACCGCCGGAATATGGTTTCCCTGTACGTGGGTTATGAATTTGGATTCTTTGAGGGAAAAAGAATGCCGGGCTTTGAAAAAACCCGGTAAACAGGAGGTTCCTTATGAAACGGTTAAGCGCGGTCTTGGTCTTCGGCTTTTTGCTTGTATCTCTCTGCTTTGCCCAGATTCAGACGGGAAACGCTTCGTATAATTCGTCGAAGACGGGGTTTACGATAAGCCATCCCAGCCTGTCCTTTAATACCCGCGTCAAGGTTACCAATTTGAAGAACAACCGTTTTGTGGAAACCGTTGTGAACGGACGTATCCCGATAGACGCCGAACGGATCGCCGATATTTCCCGGGACGCCGGAGACGCCCTGGAAATAGACAAGAACGGTATGACTCTCGTGCTGCTTGAAGTTCTGCCGCCTCACATCACCGAATCTCCGGCCGAAGATTCCACCCAAACTCCGGCAGTCGTAGAGCCGGCGCCCACGCCCACGCCTGTTCCCCAGCAGTCCGCCCCTCCGTCCGTTCTGACCCAGATCCTGCCGCTTCAAACTGTCACCGACATACAGTACGTTCCGGTTACGGCCGCCGCTCCCGTCCAGCCCTGTTGCAACGCGCGCCTTATTTTGGCAATCTTCCTGCTTCTCCTTCTGGTTATCGCACTCCTTGTAGCAATACTCGTTCTGTTGCTGCGCCGTTTACCTCCGTGGCCATGGCATTATCCGCTTTGGCTGCGCCGCCGTTACCGGCATGCCAAAAAAACTAAAACCGGGAAACGCCTCTTGCTCTGGCTGCCCTGGCGCTGAGGTCTGGCCGCAAAGTAGAAGATGTTGAGTAAAGGGCCGTTCTGTGCTATAGAAATGAAGTGAGTTTTTTTATCCGCTATGCCTTTAAGCGCCTTCTCACTCTTCTGCCATTGCTTGCCGTTGTTTCGGCGGCTGTTTTTTTTCTTATCCGCCTCACCCCTTCAGATCCGATTGCCTCCATTACCGGCGGACGGCGGATCAGTGATGAGACCAGAGCCGCGCTGACGGCCCAGTATCATTTGGACAGGAGCCTTCCCGAACAGTACTTCATCTGGATAGGCAATGTGTTCCGGGGGAGCCTTGGGGACAGTTTCCGCCACCGCCAGCCGGTTACTCAGCTTCTTGCCGCCCGCTTCCCGACGACGATACAGCTTGTGCTGATGAGCGCCTTCTTTGCGGTTGTCCTTGCAATTCCGGCGGGGGTGATGAGCGCGGTCAGGAAAAACAGTCTCATTGACCGGGTAATTTCTGTCTTTATGGTGTTCTGTGTGTCCTCTCCGGTCTTTCTCAACGCCATTGTTCTGATGCTCCTTTTTTCGCTCAGGCTGAGGTGGTTTCCTGCCTTTGGAGCAGGCCGCGGATTTTTTGAAAATCTGTACTATCTCTGTCTTCCGGCCTTTGCACTGAGTCTTAACATGGTCTCTCTCATGGGGAGAATCACCAGGGACAGGATGATAGGGGAACTTAAATCCAACTATGCCCTGGCCCTTACCGCCAAGGGAACCAGGAGAAGCCGTATCATCGTAAGGCACTGCCTTAAAAATACCCTTATCCCGGTGATTACCGTAGCAAGCATACAGATAGGCGGCATGGTAGTTGGGGCGGTACTGGTAGAAAATGTGTTTGCCCTGGGCGGCATAGGCGCCCTGCTTATAGAAGGCATACAGGCTTCCGATTATCCTGTGGTGCAGGCTATCATACTGCTTCTGGTGCTGGTGTTTCTGATCCTCAACCTTGCCGTTGACATGATCTATGCGGTAATCGATCCCAGGGTAAGGGCCGCGGCGGGCGGAGAAGCCAAGCTTAAAAATTCAATCGAACAAAAAACAAAGTTTTCTGCCGGGAGGAAGGATGAGCCCTCTCTTTGCCCATAAGCCTTTTTTCAGTTTTTTTAAATCGAAGAAAACCGAAGGGACTTTTTTCAGCGCCGCCCTTTTGATTTCCGGATGCCTTCTTCTTGTCATCATCGTTTTCTGTGCCCTCTCTCCGTTCATCGCTCCCTATGGCGAAACCGAACAGAATCTCTCCGATTCCCTGGCCCCCGTTTCATCCCGGCACCTTCTGGGCGCGGACAAGATGGGCCGCGACCTTTTTTCCCGGCTTCTCTACGGTGGACGGGTAACCATCCTGAGCGCCATGGGTGTAGTGTTGCTGTCGGTGATCACCGGTGTGCCGCTGGGACTCTTTTCCGGTTACTACGGCGGTAAATTTGACGCCCTTGTGGGCCGTTTCTGCGATGTACTGCTCTCCTTTCCTTCGCTGTTATTGGCTTTTCTCTTTATTGCCGCCCTGGGACGCGGCATTACCAATGCGGTGCTGGCCCTCGGCATTATCTATGTGCCCATGCTTACCCGTCTGGTACGTTCCCTTACCATTGTGGAAAAAAACAAGACCTATGTGGAGGCCGCCGTTTCCATCGGTTTTTCACGGCCCTATGTTATCTTCCGCCATATTCTGCCCAATTGCATTGATACTGTTCTCGTGCAGCTTACCCTGGATCTGGCCTATGCGATACTCGATCTTGCGGCCTTAAGTTTTATCGGCCTTGGGATAAGTCCCCCCGTTGCCGACTGGGGCGCCATGCTTGACGAGGGGAGAAATTTTCTGCTCCAGGCGCCCCTCCTTGCCCTGGCGCCGGGCGCGGCAATTGTAGTAACCGTGGTCAGCCTGAACATATTCTGCGACTGTATCACCCAGTACATGGATCCCCAGGGAAGGGCTCTGCCTTCTTTCAGCAGCATAGAAAAAAAGCGGCTGTCCCGGCAGATGAAAAACAGGGAGTCTTTACAGCAATGAACGATCCCGTATTGAGCATCGAAGATCTGGGATGCGATTTTCTCACTGTAGAAGGCATTGTCTATGCGGTGAGCGGCATGTCCCTTGAACTCCGCCGGGGGGAGATACATGGCATCGTGGGGGAATCCGGCTGTGGAAAGAGTGTCAGCGCCAGGGCGGTGATGGGGCTTCTGGAAAAGAAGCACAGCAGGATCAAAGGCGCCGCATTTTTTGACGGCAGGGATCTTTTAAGATTAAATGAAAATGAAATGAGGGGTATACGGGGCCGGCGCATCTCAATGGTGTTTCAAGACCCCCTTAACTCACTTTCCCCGCTTGAAACCGTGGGGAATCAGATAGAAGAGGCCATGACCAACCATTTTCCTGCCCTTTCCGGAGAGAAGCTGCGGAATACATGTTTGTCCCTTTTGGAAAAAGTCGGCCTCCATCCCGGAACTGCCGGACAGTATCCCTTTGAGCTTTCCGGCGGTATGCAGCAGCGGGTCATGATAGCCCAGGCGATAAGCTGCGAACCGGAGATTCTCATTGCCGATGAGCCTACCACGGCTCTGGATGTAACGATACAGGCCCAGGTTCTGGAACTTCTTAAAACCCTGCAGCGGGAGATGAAGCTTTCCGTGCTGCTCATTACCCACAACTTTGCCGTGGTAGCCGGAACCTGCGACAGGGTTTCTGTCATGTATTCGGGCCGAATCGTGGAGACGGCTCCGGCAGAAAGCCTGATCAATAACGCCGCGCATCCCTACAGCAAAGCCCTTATTGGCTGTATCCCGCGGGGCAGGAGCGGTACGGGCGGCAAGCTTCCGGTGATACCCGGTTTCCCGCCCAGGCTCTACGAACCTGTGAGCGGCTGTCCCTTTGCGCCCCGTTGCGCCTTCGTTTCCGCTTCCTGCAAGGCGGCGCCTCCTGCAGCGGAGATCGAAGAGGGGCATCTTGTTTTTTGCCATCATCCACTCAGGGAGGCCCCTCATGGATAAGGCCGGAATGCTTCTGGAAGTGAAAGACGCCGCAAAATATTTCCCCCTGAAGGGCGGAAGGCTGCTCCGTGCGGTGAATGGCGTTTCCTTCAGCATTGCATCCCATGAGATTCTGGGAATCGTGGGGGAATCCGGCTGTGGAAAATCAACCCTGGGACGCCTGGCCCTGCGCCTTATAGAACCCAGCGCGGGGCAGGTTTTTTTCCGGTGCGAGGAGATCACCGCCCTCGGCCGCCGGGAGATAACCCGCATCAGGGCAGGTATGCAGATGGTTTTCCAGAATCCCTTTGCCTCCTTCAATCCCAGAATACGGATCGCCGGAGCCCTGATGGAAGTGTGCCGCTACTACGGGATGAGCGCGGAGGCGGGACGGGAGAGAATAGCCTCTCTCTTTGGCGACATAGGGCTTTCCGAAGGTCTTCTCGGCCGCTGGCCCCAGGAATTGTCCGGAGGCCAACTGCAGCGTCTTGCCATAGCACGGGCTCTTCTTTCTGAACCTGCCCTTATCGTTGCGGATGAACCCATTTCCGCCCTGGATGTGTCGGTGCAGGCCCAGCTTCTCAATCTGTTGGGGGATCTTCGCAGTACTCATGCCGCAGCGATGCTGTTCATCTCTCACGACATGACGGTGGTAGAGTATCTGTGCGACAGGGTTGCCGTCATGTATATGGGAAAGATCGTGGAAAGCGCTTCTACCGCCGAAATTTTTGCCAACACACTGCATCCCTATACCCGCTCCCTTATTGCGGCCGTTCCCCGGCTTGGTGGCGGAAACAGGATAATCCCCGCCGGGGGGGAGCCTCCCAACCCCGCGGAAAAAATCGCAGGCTGTGCTTTTGCCCCCCGTTGCCCTGAAGCCGGTGAACGCTGCCGGAAAGATGCACCGGAGATACGGGAAGCTCTTGACGGGCATATAGTCAGTTGCCATCAAATTTAGTACAATAAAAATGCTTGGAGATTAAAGCTTAAAGGAGCAGAAAATGAAAAAAATTTTTACCCTTGCGCTTGCCTTTACCCTGATCGGAGGTATTGCTTTTGCGGGGGGCAAAAAGGATGCCGCTAAAGGTATAACCTTTACCATCGCCCTGAGCGAAGACATCCGGGCGGTGGATGCCGGGGTTGCCTGGAACTATGTAACAAACCAGGTAACGAATCAGATCACCGAGGGCCTTGTAACCCTGGACACCAACAACAACATTGTGCCGGAACTGGCCAGAAGCTGGCGGCAGGCGGACGATCTTACCTACGTCTATGAGGTACGGGATGATATCACCTTCTCCGACGGCAGCAAAATGACCATGGACGACGTGATCTTCTCCCTCAACCGGACAAAGGATCCCGACGGAGGGACTTACTTCTCCGATTTCTTTGCCGATGTGGTGAGTTTTACCGCAACAGGCCCCTGGCAGCTCACCATCAAGCTGAGTCAGCCTTCGGCGGTGTTCAAGTACTTCCTTACCACCGGGGCGGGAAGGATCATCAGCAAGGCCTACTATGAAAAACATACTTCCGACTTCGGGAGCGCTTCGGGCGGCATTGTTGCTACTGGGCCTTTTGCGTATCAAAGCTGGACAAGCGGACAGGAAATTGTCCTGAAAAAGAATACGAACTACTGGAACAAGGAAAAACTTGCCGCCAACATCATTGATACCCTGGTCTTCAAGATCATTCCGGAAGATACCACCAGGGTTATTGCCCTTGAGACAGGAAGTGTAGACTTTTGCGCCAATCTGCCCATCGACATGCTGGATCGTCTTGCGACAGCCAAAAATCTCAACATGACTGCTGTTGATACCTACAGCCTTACCTTCCTGGCCATGAATACACAGCGCGCGCCTTTTGACGATCTGAATGTCCGTAAGGCGGTTTCCCATGCCCTCAATCTTCCCGAATTTCACCGGACGATTATCAAGGGCGCCGGAAGCGTAGGAACGGTGCTGCCCTTTGGCGCCGCTCTTTACGGGGAAAATACTTCAGGATGGAGGAGCTACATCGACTCTGCTGTCAAATATGACTACGATCTTGCCAAGGCAAAAAGTTTCCTTGCCCAGTCAAAGTATCCCAACGGCTTTAACTGCGTTTTAATTATCAGCGAAACTTCCATTGCCAGTCAGCGGGCGCTTTTCCTGCAGGAGGCATTGAAGCCTCTCAATATCAATGTCGAGATCCGTAAGATGAGCGGGGACGAGCATGATACCTACCAGATGGGCGGTGTGCAGGATGCCAACGGCAAACGGGATTACGATATGCTCATCGGCGGCTGGGAAGCGGACTATCCTGACCTGAACGGCAACATTGAGATTCTGTTTGTTTCCAGCCAGGCCGGGGAAGACGGCTACAATGCCGCCGCCTATGCCAATCCCAGGATTGACAGTCTCATTGAACAACAGCGGAGTTCCACCGATCCTGTCAAACGTTTTGAAATTCAGAAGCAGCTCATGGACATTGCGATAGGCGATGTGCCTTATGTCGTGTTTGACTACACGATCCGCCAAAGCGCCCTGAACAAGAAGTATACGGGTCTTGCGGTTTCTCCCGCATGGCTGTGGGTATTGCCCGCACAGAATATACGGCCGGCCCAGTAGCCGGTTTGAGGCGGTTTCCGGCATAAGCCGGAGGAGAACGGGCTTAAGCCTTGTTCCGATCCGGCGCAGGGTTCCGGGAACCGCCTTGGCTTTTATATGATAAAAATAGAAAACAATCTTTCCAGCGGGAATGTATTAAGCAAATTGGTGCTTTTTGCCATTCCCTTTCTTCTTTCCAACCTTGTACAGTCCTTCTACAATGTAGCGGACATGCTTATCGTGGGGAATTTTGCGGGAACGGAGAGCATGTCCGGGGTTAATATAGGTGGACAGGTTACCTTTATCCTCACCAATACGGTGATTGGCCTGTGCGTGGGCGGTACTGTTCTTATCGGCCAATACCTGGGGGCCGGAAACCGGGATGCTCTGGAAAAGGTAACCGCTACCCTTATTACGGTACTGCTTATCAGTTCGCTTGTCCTTACAGCAGTGATGCTGGCAGTCCGTATTCCGGTACTCCGCCTTATCCGGACTCCGGAAGAGTCTTTTGCGGAAAGCAACATATATCTTACGGTAACACTGACAGGACTTGTGTTTATTTTCGGCTACAATGCACTGGCAGGAATACTGCGGGGTATGGGGAATTCCAAACATCCGTTTTACTTTGTCCTGGCGGCCAGTATCACCAATATTGTTCTGGATCTCCTTATGGTGGTAGTTTTCCGCTGGGGGGCCTTTGGCGCCGCCCTGGCCACGGTAATCTCCCAGGCGATGAGCATGATCCTCTGCATCATCTATATGATTCGTAACGGGTTTCAGTTTGATTTCAAACTCCGTTCGTTCAGGATCTACCGGAAGGAACTGGGCCTCATCTTCAGGATAGGACTTCCAACCTGCATCCAGAACAGTGTTACCGGTGTCTCCTTCATGTTTTTGACTACCATCGTAAACATCGTGGGCGGGGTAAGCGCTTCGGCCGCAGTGGGTGCGGTGGGGAAGTTCAACAGTTTTGCCTTCATGCCGACCCAGGCGATAAGCGCATCGATAGGGGCCATGGCGGCCCAGAACATAGGCGCCGGACGCATGGACAGGGCAGTACTGGCCACAAAAATCGGCACAATTTTTTCGGTCATCGTTACCTGGCTTTTCTTTGTATTTGTACAGATCTTCCCCGCCTGGGTGCTTGAAATTTTCGGTCGTGATCCCCAAATGATAAACGACGGGGTAACATATCTGCGCAGCTTTGCGTTTGATTTTCTGTTGATCCCCTTTATTTTTTGCATCAACGGTTTCCTTATCGGCGGCGGCCACACCATGTTCACCCTGATAACCAATATGCTTTCCGCAGTCCTTCTCCGTGTTCCGGTCTGCTATTTCCTGGGCGTGACACTCGGCTGGGGACTCTCCGGTGTAGGCTTTGGAGCCCCCGCCGCAAGCGCAGGAGCGCTGCTGGTCATTGTCATCTACCTTTTTTCGGGCGCCTGGAAATTCAATGCGGTGAAGTAGGGAGTAAAGAGCGCTGCCCTTCCGGGCGCCGAATTCAAATTTGGGTGAGGGAGTGTTGGAATGTTATTTTTTGGGTCGTGGCGGGAGCCACAGGAAAGAGAGGGATTCTTGTTGTTCAATAATTTTGAGGTCGTGATGATCGGAAGTAACAAGGACGGCGTTTGCCGCCAATGCGGTGGCGCACGCATAAGAATCTCCAAGCGGTATGCTATAGACACCCTTCAAACGGCTAGCCTCGCGGAAAACTTTATCGGTTATCACATTTATGACTTTGATGGGATAAGACAAGATACGCTCAAGATAATCGTCCGCCTTTTCCTTCCCCAGAGCGCCAATATATCCGTAATAAACTTCAGTCAAATTAATGATACTGATACCAAGCGAGATTTCACCGGATATGCCCCGGTTAATAAGGTCTTCAACGATATCCGCTCCTTCTTCCTCATTCAAAAGCGCAATCAGAGCGCATGCGTCAAAAGTATATTCTTCCAACGGTACTATTCCTCTGTCCGGCGGTCTTGCAGAAGTTTTTCAACAGTGAACGAGGAGCCTTTGGCAATGCCGCGCAGTGGTTTTAATTGTTTTTTTGAAGGGTTCACAAACGCGGCAGGATTAAGGCACATGCTGAGCAAATCGGCTTCATTTAATTTTTCGAAATCAATGGACAACGCCACTTTTGCTTTACCGGAAGGCAATGTTGGGGGAAGCGGAAATTCCGCAAACGGCTGCTGGTCTTTTATCAACTGCAAAACAAACCGGCTTTCGCCAACGGAGGCAGGTATTTCAATAGTTTGTTCTATGGTCATAGGGACTCTGTACCTCCAAGTATAGCATGAAAGGAGTCAAAAGTGAATATATCGGCTGGGTCTTGTTTTGCGGATTTCCGATCCTACGGAAGGATCAAATTCGACCCACCAAACGCTGCCGCGTTTCATTTGTTACGGACAGGGCCAAAATAGGCGCCGCACCATTCACTGGCTTCCTGTTCACGTTCAATATCGGCAGCCATTTCCTTATACGCTCCGGCCTCATCAAGGCTTTTTTCCTGTTTTTTTTGCCGCAAATAACCGGCAAAATCTACTACCTCATTTAAATATTCAGGGAGAAAGGCATCAATTTCCTTTAACAGAACCGCAGGTTCGATCGTCGATTGTCTCATGTTTAAAGTATAGGTCTTTTCTGGTTCTTTGTCGAGTATAGATATGAAAGGTGGAGGATATGAGTAAGAAAACTGACCTTGCAAGTCTTTAAAGAACCGGCGGAGGGAAATGTGCAGATGTATTCTTTTGGTGGTGTTCTGGGTTTATACGGCGATCGGTTTACCCCTTCGCCTGTCTATGCTAAACTGTCTGCATGAAAGAATGGTGGAAGGAACGTATTGTCTATCAGATCTACCCGCGGAGTTTTCAGGACTCCAACGGGGACGGTATCGGCGACATTCCGGGGATCATTTCCCGGTTGGATGAATTGCAGGCCCTGGGCGCGGGAATTATCTGGCTTTCGCCGGTGTACCCTTCGCCGGATGCGGATAACGGTTACGATATCAAGGACTACCGGGCCATAGATCCCAAATTCGGCTCCATGGCGGACATGGAGCGTCTCATTGCGGAGGCCGGCAAACGGGACATTAAAATCATCATGGATCTGGTGATAAACCACACTTCCGACGAGCATGAATGGTTTCAAAAGAGCCGTGATCCAAAAAGCCCCTACCGGGATTACTATATCTGGCGGTCCGGGAAGGGGGGCAATCCGGGCGCCAAAAAAGACAAGCCAAACAATTGGACCGGTTTCTTTATGAATGAGGTCTGGGAGTACGATGAAGCAAGCGGTGAATATTACCTTCACCTTTTTGACAGGAAGCAGCCCGACCTTAACTACAGGAATTCCAAAGTTATTGAAGAAATAAAAGGGATACTCCGTTTCTGGCTTGACAAGGGTATTGCCGGGTTCCGCTGTGATGTGATCAACATTCTTTACAAGACGAGTCTTGAAGACGGAAAGAAAAGTATTGCCGTTGCGGGTATCGAACATTACAAGGATCAGGAGGGAAACCACCGGATTCTGCAGGAACTCCGCCGGGATGTGCTGGACAAATACGACTGCTTTACCGTGGGCGAAACGGTCATGGCGGATCTGGGCGGCTCAAAGCTTTTATGCGATGCGGAGCGGCGGGAACTCAATATGATCTTCTATTTTGAGCACCTGGAGGTTGACAGGGTTCTTGCCCGTTTTATTCCCAAAAAGTTCAAGCCCCAAAAGCTGCTGGACGTGTTGACAAAATGGCAGCAGGGTCTTGAGTGGAATGCGGTGTATTTTGAAAACCACGACCAGAGCCGCATTGTGTCCCACTATGGGGATGACAAAAACTATTGGGAACGGAGCGCCAAGCTTCTTGCCGTATTGGAACTTACTCTCCGGGGAACGGTCTTTATCTACCAGGGCCAGGAGATAGGCATGACTAACTTTGACTTCAGGAGTCTCAAGGAACTGAACGATGTGGAAAGCCGCAATCTTGACGCCTTAATGAAGAAGATGCATATTCCCGGTTTTCTTCGCTGGAAATGGGTCAAGGCTTCTTCCCGGGACAATTCACGCACCCCGGTACAGTGGAGCGCCGCCCCCAATGCCGGCTTTACAAGCGGAAAGCCCTGGATCGGCATCAACAGTAACTATACGAGGATCAACTACGAATCCCAGAAACAGAATCCCGCTTCGGTTTTGAATTTCTACAAAAAACTCATCGCGCTGCGGCGCTCAAGCGAATGTCTCATATACGGAGCCTTTGAAAGAGCCGGTTCCGGCGGGGAACCAGGCAGCGAAGCTTCCGGAACGGCTCAGCCTTCCGCTTCGGCGGAAGGTTCCGGGTCGTGGCCCGGAAACCTTATTGCCTACAGGCGTTCTTTGGGAGGGGAAGTTTACACCGTCATGCTTAACTTTTCCCGGCGCTTCGTCCGTGTTCCTTTAAGTTTTTCCGGCGCCGAGATTGTCATAAGCAACACGGATCGTACCATGTGGAGTGACAGGCTTGAACCCTGGGAGGCTGTGGTACTGTTAGAGCGAAAGCAGTAGCTGCAGCCAGCGGCTCAAAAATTCCGCAATCCCGCCCCGGCCTTCGGCCCAGTCGATGTAGCTGTACTGCAGTTTCTGCAGGAAGATGTTGAGGGCGCTGAAACGGCCTGTCAGTATCATGATTCCGATGATGATGAGCAGTATCCCTGCGATGACGCGGATCAGGGCGAGACGGGTCTTTAATGTTTCCGTTATCCGTAAAAAACGATCCATAAAGGCTGCCGCGGCAATGAAGGGAAGGCCCAGTCCCAGTGAATAGCAGAGAAGGTACAGGGCCGCCAATGCCGGCTTTCCGTCCCTTGACGCAAGGAGCAGTATCGCGCTTAGCACGGGTCCTACACAGGGAGTCCAGCCCGCACCAAAGGCGGCGCCCGCGAGAAAGGAGGATACAAGGCCCCGCGGAGGCCCTTTGGCATGGAAACGTTTTTCGTAGTTCAGAAAAGACAGAAAATCAAAGATCGTGTTGAGACCCAGAAGGATTACGAGTACTCCTGCCCCTGCGTTTATCCAGCGGGAAAGACCTCTCAGCATCATGAAAGCGGAGGAGAGCAGAACTCCCAGGATGATAAAGAGGACGCTGAAGCCCGATACAAAGCAAAGGGTCTGCAGGAAACACCGTTTCCTGTCCGGAAGCCGCCGTCTCTGCTCCGCCGTGTTTCCGGCTACGGGTTTAAGGCCGCCGCCCAAAAAGATAAGCCATGAGGGGATGAGGGGGACTACGCAGGGTGAAAAGAATGACAGTAATCCTGCGGCAAAGGCAATAAAAACCGAAAGGCCGGTCTGCATTAGCTAAAGACCAAAAGCCTCTGCATTCGTGCAGTATGCAATATCGACCCTGCCGGAAATGATTTTACAGAACTCTTCAATCAGCTTCCCGTTCTGCCAGGCGCTTGCCCCGGTCTGGACGCCGCTGTTGATATTGAATGTTGCCTTGATCCCGTATCTGTTGAGGATCTCCACCAGCCGCCTGTCCTGCTCCACCCCGTCATCATAGCTCAGCGTCAGGGCCTTTTTCTTTCCATCCGGAAACATTATCATCTCCTTCACTAAAGGTACCTGTTGGCCTTCGGATTGACAAGCCCCTTCAAAGTGTCTAACATGAAAATATGGCACAAGATGGTATTTTCCAGGGGGAAATGGATCCTGAAATCGCTGCACTGCTGGGCACAAGTGCCCCAAAAGCCGGGGCAAATCAGGGTTCTGTTCCGGATTATGAAAGTATCTTCAGCGTGGGAGGGGAAATCGGCGGGCCTCTGGAGGGAGGAGAAGCCCCCGAAGTCGATCTGACCGTTGAACATTTCCCTCCGGTAACCAAGCGTTTAGAGTCAACTCCTCATGCCGCGTTTAACGATCCTGCCTATTACAAGGCGGCTCTCTCCGGGGAGGGAGACATTGCCCAGCGGGTTCATACGATTCTGCAGAAGTATCTCACAACCAAGGATCCCAAGGATCGCAGCGTTTACCGCCAGCAGTTTATTACCGCATATTGGGATTTTTTTACCCAGGTGGCCAAGAAATCTACCGGCAGGCTCCCCAACCCCAAAAAGTATCTGCTCCGTTTTGGAATCCTTCATCCGGCCCTTATCGATGCTGAAACAAGGGATCTTTTCGGAAAGATCGTGGTTGACAATGAGCTGAATCAGCCTGTTTTCTATCTTGATGAATGGTTCAAAAATGTGGGGAGCGGCGTTGTGCGCAATTCTTCTACCGATGAGGTGAGGGTTGCCAGAAATAACAGTCAGATGAGACTGCAGCAGCTTTTGGAAAAGGCTCAGGGTAAACTTGACGGCGCCCGGTCGATTCTCAAGGCAAAAAATGAGGAACGTTTCAATCTGGAAAAGGTGCTTCAGGATCGTATCTCCATCGTGCTGGAACATTATCCGGTGGACGGCCTTCATGGGGTACAGGCATGCTACAGCGAGCCCCAGAAGCGGGTCTTCGGCGATATACAGGAAGCGCTGAAAGGGCTCCTCAAAATAGACCACGAACTGGATCTCAATCTGAAGGATTACTACCAGTCCGATGCGGATGTAAAAACCCTTCAACAGAAGGTTGAAGAAGAAGGCGGGGCGGTTCAGGTTGACGCCAGGGCTGTTGATACTGAAATAGAAACGGTGCGTCAGATGGCCAAAATGACCATCGGGCGGCAGGGAAACCATTATCCCATTCTTCTGGCTGAGTATTTTCACTGCGGGGTCAATGACGTGGGATTCCGGGAGAATATTATTGCGGAACTTGACTTTATTGAGAGCATAGACCCGGAAGCTTTTTGCCGTTCCTACAAGAACCGGCTTAACCGCATTGTTCCCTATGTGGTACTGATCCCCAGTTACGGTGACATGGGCGTCTGCTGGGAACCCCTTGACCGTTTCAACCGCGCTACAAGCCGGGGCCGGATAGCGATCCCCATGTATCCCAAGAACCTGCATATCGCCATTCTTTCCGCGGTGGCCGATCTCCGCTGGCAGGTTGCCAAGGAGAAGGCTTCCTACTACTGGATGGAAGAAGGAATTACAGGCAATTACTACCAGTGGTTCAATGCGCAGAAGCTCAAGGGGGATGTCAAGGAATTCTTTATCCAGGATTACATCGCCTGGATGACCAAGGAAAGCGAAGGCATCCAGAAACTGAACAAGGAAGTCCGGGGCATCTTCTGGCGCTACATGCCTTTCTCCAAAGAAATCAAGGAAAAACTGAAAAACCGCAGTTATGTGTACCAGGATCTTTACCAGCGGGATGTTAACCGCAGCCTTTCCGACGGGTATTGATTCTGCCGTCCGATGAAACATGGTTTTTTTTACATTTTTTTACCTGTGGGAGGAGCCGTAGCGGTAGTGCTGTTTTTTTCCGCCTTCTTTTCAGGATGTTATACCCTTAAGCAAGGCGCCGTCATGTTTTCCTATCTGGGCCGGGCAGTTCCCCTGGAATCCCTTAAAGCCTCGGAGGAGGACAGGCTTTTTGTTGAACGGGTTCGCGATATCCGCAGTTTTGCCATGGAGGAACTCGGACTAAAGGAAAGTAGAAATTATACTACCTATGTAAGACTGGACAGAAATTATCTGGCCGCCATTGTTTCCGCTTCGGCCCAGGACAGCTTTAAGCGACATGAGTGGCATTATCCCGTGGTAGGAACCATGCCCTACAAGGGTTTCTTTGCTGCAGAAGATGCACGCAGGGAAGCGGAAAAACTGCGGAAGCGGAATCTTGATGTCTGGATTCGTCCGGTAGACGCCTTTTCCACCCTGGGCTGGTTCCGTGACCCGCTCTACTCCTTTATGCGGGATTACAGGGCCGCCTCTCTTGCCAATCTTATAATTCATGAACTTCTCCATTCCACCATTTTTATTACAGGACAGGTTCAGTTTAACGAGGAACTCGCGGAATTCGTGGGAACCGAAGGGGCAAGGCTCTATGTGGAAAGCCGTTTCGGCAGGGATTCTGCGGAATACCGTGAAATTTTTGACAATGAAGCTGACAACAGGGCCTATGTGGCCTTTATACAGGAACTCTGCGCAGAACTCGAAACGGTGTACTCGGGCGGCGGCAGCCGGGAAGAAAAGCTTGCGAAAAAGGCCGAAGTCCTGGAGAAAGCCCAAAGGCGTTTCGATGAGGAGTATGAGAGCCGCTTCAAAAGTGAAAATTACCGGGCTTTTTCCGGCATGAAGTTGAATAATGCGTATCTTGAACTGTTCAGGCTTTACTATGGCGGCGGCTCCTATTACCGGGAACTCTATGAATTTTCCGGAGGAGATCTTCCCCTCTTCATTGAAAAGGCAAAGGCCCTCAATAAATCCAGGGCCGCAAAAAAAGATCCAAAGGCGGAACTTGAAAAACTGATAAAACAAAACGGCGTTGACAAATAGCTGTGTTAGATTTAATGTTCGATTTAATGTTTAAGGAGAACCGGTATGAAAAAGATTGAAACCACCGCGGCGCCTGCCGCCATCGGCCCCTATTCCCAGGCTTTTGTCTCAGGCGGATTCGTTTTTACCTCGGGACAGATACCCCTCTCCCCGGAAAGCGGGGAAGTTGCAGGCGGAGACATCAAAGCCCAGACTCACCAGGTTATCAAAAACCTTAAGGCCGTTCTTGAGGCCGGAGGGTCTTCGCTGGAAAAAGTTATCAAAACTACCTGTTTCTTAAGCGATATGGCCAATTTTGCCGCGTTTAACGAGGTTTATGCCCAGTATTTTACCGGTAAGCCCGCACGTTCTACCGTAGCGGTAAAGCAGCTTCCCCGTGATGTTCTGGTGGAAGTTGAAGCCGTTGCGGAAGCGTAAAAAGCCCCTCACTTGGATTAAAGTTTTTTCTTTATTCTTATATTGTGCTATTGTGCCGCAAGGAGCGGCTTATGTATGTACGATTTTACAAGCAGGGTGAACCGGGAAGGAACCGGGGCAGCTAAATACATCGCGATGAAGAAAATAAATCCGGATGTTCCCGAAGGCATCGTTCCCCTTTCCGTGGCGGATATGGAATTCAAAATGGCTCCTGAAATTATCCGCGGCCTTACTTCTTACCTGAAGGATATGGTGCTGGGCTACACCGCTCCCGGCGATGCCTGGCTTGACTCTATCCGCGGCTGGATGCGCAGACGCCACGGCTGGGAGACTGAGAGGGAATGGATTATCCCCGCGGAAGGAGTGATAGGCGCCTTCTTTAATGCGGTACAGGCCTTTACCGGGCCCGGAGATGGGGTAATCATCATGACGCCTGTGTATCCGCCTTTTTATACGGCTGTCGAAAGGAATAGACGCCGGGTAATCCGGAATGAACTTAAAGTAGAAAACGGCCGTTATGTTATCGACTTTGAAGATCTGGAAAAGAAGGCGCAGGTTCCGGAAAACAAACTACTGATTCTCTGTAACCCCCACAACCCCGTGGGCCGGGTTTGGGAAAGGCAGGAACTGGAACAGATCTCCACTATCTGTATAAAGAACAATGTTATTGTCGTTTCCGACGAGATCCACTTTGACTTTATAATGAAAGGTTATAAACACACAGTCTTTACAAGCCTGGGAGGGGAAGCCGCGGAGAATTCCCTTGTCCTGTGCGCTCCCAGCAAAACATTCAATCTGGCGGGGCTGCATGCTTCCTATGCCGTCATTCCCAAACCGGAAATACGGAAACGCTACCATGATACACTTTTGACCCATGGCGCCCATCCGGGGCTTAACTCTCTGGCCTACCGCGCAACGGAGATAGCCTACACCGAATGTGAAACATGGCTGGACGAACTTCTCTCCGTGCTGGATTCCAATAAACGCTTAGTGGAACGCTTCATGGCCGAACGTATCCCCGCAATCAAAGTATTTCCCCTGGAGGGAACCTACCTTCAGTGGTGGGACTGCCGGGATCTGGACCTGCGCAGGATGCCGGAAACGGCGCCGTACAGCGAGCTTTCTTACGCCCGCGGCCCGAAGGGACACACGGATAGCAGGGAACTGGAACACTTCATGACCCATGAGGCGTTTCTCTTTCTGGGCGAAGGCTACATCTTCGGCGAGGGCGGCAAAGGCCATGAGCGGATAAACCTTGCCTGCCCCCAATCCGTACTGCAGGAATCCCTTGAGCGTCTGGAAAAAGCCCTGCAAAAGAGAAATTTGATCCGCTCGGCCGCAAAACAGTCCCGCTGTTAGAATAGAGACACTATTCGCAGTGGCAGGGCCGGCCGTTTTCGTGCATCAATACTACCTTCACTTGTCCTGTCGAGTGCCTGCCTTCAAGGGATACATCGATTACGAGTTCAAGCTTCGCTCCTTCAAAGCAACAGGTCTTAAAGATAAACCCGGCTTCCGCCTTTGAACCAAAAAGATTGTTGAGAGGTTTAAGCACACTCCTGCCGTTCAGTACCTCTACACCCTCCGGGGTATAGAGACTTATCTTTGCCCATTGCTGCTGTTTCTGGGTTCGGGAATTGGTTACCCATACCTTGATGGTTCTCTCTTCGTTTGATTTGAAAAATACCGATTCGCAGTAGTCCACAAAGATATTGAAGGCAGGAAAACTGTAACGAACCACATAGGGCGAAAGGGCCGTAAGTTCGTTCACCGGCAGAGTTTCGTCAATGCCGCCGCCGTTAATGAGTGGAAGATAGTCCTTTGCCGTATTGCAGTAGAGATCTTTTCCCTCAAGGCATTTGATCGTCATGCCGCCCGGGGCAAAGATATCGCAGAGATCCTGACCCAGAAAGGCCGGCGTTACCCTGATGACCCGCTCGGCAAGTTCCGTTGCGGTATCGGGTACCCAGATGCCGCGGCTTGTTTTGTCGATGCACATGGTAACAATTTTGTCGTCAAGCGGAGTAGTCCATTTTTCGGGAAGCTTTGAAGCTCCCATGATTATTCCAAGAAGAGCGCCAAGAGTGGCGCCGGTGCAGTCGGTATCTTCGCCGCAGTTCACCGCAGCGCAGAGGGCCTTGCCGAAGTCGCCTTCACCGTAGAACCAGCCCGCTATGGTGAGCCCCACGTTCTCAGGCGCATCAAAGCCCGGCTCTCCGGTCTGGAGCCCTTCGTTGCCTTCTTTTTGAACCTGGGAGAGTTTTATGCCCTGAATGCCGAAGGTTCCCGGCGCTTCGTTGTGTATGCGTTTACGGGCTTCGGCCAGCGAAACTTTTTGTTTATAGCAGGCCACTGCCTGCTTGACGCAGCGGGCCACGGCGGAATCTTCCGGTATATATGAAAGCGCTATATCAATGAGGAGCTCAGGATCGCTTTCGACAAAGGCGGCGCTTTGCAGGGCGGCGCAGAATACTTCACCGTACATCCCCTCGCCCTGATGATCCACAATGGCGTCTTCGTATGCGTAGCGCGCCGCTATCTGCGGCTGCCCCGGCGCGAGGCATGCCCATATTTCGGAACGGATAAAACAGCCGCAGCTATCCTTGTAGGTGTTGTCGATAAGACCGGCAAGGGGAGGTACAAGCCCTGCCCTGAGATTCGCCTTGCCCGTTCCGTATTCCACCCAGTTGGGGATGACATAGGAGAGCCAATAGTCCCCGAGTATGGAGGCATTTACATTCCTGCCGTAGCGTTCAACAGCGGCGAGCCAGACTATCTGCAGATCCAGATCGTCATTGGGCGGCGGCCCCTTGGAAAGATCCTGGGTGTAGAAATCCACCTTGTTGATCTGCCGTTTCCCCTCAAAAGGCGCTCCAAGCACCCCTCCGATGTTCTTCCCTGCCCAGCAGCCTGTGACCTTGTCTTTGTAGGTCTCTAAATCCAACAGCATATTTGCCTCCGTAAAAAATATTGACGCCTTACGCGCCTAAAATGATTCCCCTTTAAGCAATTTGACCTTTTGTTTTAAATAGTATCTGAAATTTTCCAGAGATATATCCGGCGGAACCTCATGATCGACAGTAGGTATGAATCCTCCCTCTTCTATCAGGGGGATCATGGTTCTCAGGTGTTCATCAATCGCCTTGGGGCCTGCGGCAATGCAGCGCTTGTCAACAGCGCCCCATATACGCAGGTCCTTTCCGTATTTTGCACGGATATAAGCCGGATCGGTATTCTCCGAAGCCCGTTCAAGAGGCCAGATGCCGTCGACTCCCGCTTCCATAAGAAGGGGAATAAGAAGTTCCGGACTTCCGTCCGAATCTACCAGAACATAACGGGTTCCTTTGCTCTTGATATAGTCAACAAGCCGCCTCATGTGGGGAAAAATAAAACGTTTATATGTATCAGGTCCCAGAAGCGGCCCTGATTTCATGGACATATCTTCGCTGATCATTATATAGTCCGGGGCTATTTCATCAAGTACCGGTTTAAGCCCCTCTATGGTAAAATCGGCTATAAATTCCATCATATCGTCACAGAGGGCGGGATCATCATACCATGCGAGCGAAAGATTTTCCGTACCCATCCATTCTCTGGCGCGCCAATAAAAGCCGCCGGTCTGGCAGTTCCTGCCGGCAATCAGCGGATGCTTTCTCTTTTTCCAGCCCTCAAGGCGGAATTCTTTCCATCCCTGTTCGTACCTCGCAGCCTGATTCCCGATATAAC